>DASQER010000022.1:0-6841 GCA_035633575.1 Thermoleophilaceae bacterium | reverse complement strand
CCTCGTGATCGGACCCGCCTTCCTGCGCGCCCTCGCGCGCTACCGGCGCCGGCTCGAGGTGCGCTGGGAGCGCTCGCCCGCGCCGGTCGCGCTGGGCGCGGTCGCGCTGGCGCTCGTGCTCGCCGTCCCCGCCGCCGCGGCCGGCGCCACCCCGGCGGCGCGCGCGGAGCGCTACCTGGTGCGCGCCCAGAACGAGGACGGCGGCTTCGGCGCGGCGCCCGGGCAGCGCTCCAGCCCCCTCTACAGCGGCTGGGCCGGCCTCGCGCTCGGCTCGGCGGGGCGCAACCCGAGGGACGTGAAGCGGCCTGGCGGGCGCTCGCTCGCCGGCTTCGTCCTGCGTGGCAGCGGCTCGCTGAGGGACATCGGGGAGATCGAGCGCACCGCTCTGCTCGCGAAGGTGGCCGGGCTCGACCTGCGGCGCTTCGGCGGCCGCGACCTGCTGGCGGAGATCGAGAGCCGGCGCCGCGGGGACGGTTCGATCTCCGGCTTCGTGAGCTACACCGCGTTCGGCGTGATGGCCCTGCGCGCTGGTGGCGCCTCGGCAGGGTCGGCCACGGTCAGCTGGCTCGTGGGCTCCCAGAACGCCGACGGTGGCTTCGGAGTCGCGCGCTCCTCGGCGAGCGACAGCGACATGACGGGCGCCGCGGTCCAGGCGCTCGCGACCGTGGGGCGCAGGCGCGGCGCTGCCACGCAGCGGGCCGTCGAGTGGCTGCGGGCGAACCAGAACGACGACGGCGGCTTCGGCCAGTTCAGGGGGCGCGACTCGAACAGCCAGTCCACGTCGTACGCGATCCAGGGGCTGCTCGCGGCGGGCGCCGCCAACGGGACGGTCTCGCGCTCCCGCGCGTACCTTCTCCGCCTGCAGCGCGCGGACGGCAGCGTCGCGTACTCGCCCACCGGCGCGCAGACGCCGGTCTGGGTCACCGCCCAGGCGCTGATGGCGCTGGAGGGCAGGCCGCTGCCGCTGGCGTCCGTCCCGCGCAAGAAGAGGCGGCCGCCGCGGGCCAGCGCGCGCGCGGCGCCGGGCGAGGCGGCTCCGGCGCCGCCCGCGAAGAAGAAGAAGAAGGCCGCCAAGCCGGCCCCGGGCCCGGAGCCCGTTGACGGCGCGGCGGCCGTCGCGAAGCGCGACGCCGACCGGCTGGAGGGACGGACGTCGTCCGCGCTCAAGCTCGATCCCGCGCGGGCGCGCGGCGATGGGGGTGAAGGAGGCGGCGTTTCCGCCCTGCTCGTGATTCTCGGCGTGTGCGGGGTGCTCGGCCTGCTCTGGCTCTTCCGCCGCCGCCTGCTCCCGGGCCGCCCGTAGGACGCGCACCGGCTCGAGTAGCTCAGCCGCCGAGCGCGCGGCCGATCAGGCGGTCCATGAGGCGGTCCGGCACGATCTTCGCCATCGCCCCGCGGATCTTGGCGTCGCGGCCGACGAGGTAGCGGGCGCGCGGGCGGCGGGCGGTGAGCGCGGTCCCGATCGCCTCGGCCACCTCGCGTGGCTCGATGCCGCGCTCCTGCTCGATCTTGGCCGTCTCCCTGCGCAGCGCCTCGATCATCCGCCCGTAGAGCTGCTCCGCCTCGGGCGGCATGCCGGCGGTCATCTCGTCAGCGAGGGCCTCGCCCTTCTTCCAGATGGGCGTGTTCACGCCTCCCGGCTCGATCAGGATCACGTCCACGCCCTGCGGGCGCAGCTCGCGGCGCAGCGAGTCGCTCACTCCCTCGAGCGCGAACTTCGAGGCGTTGTATGCGCCCACCAGCGGCAGCGCCATGCGGCCGCCGATCGAGCTCACGTTCACGATCCGGCCGCGCGCGCGACGCAGCGCGGGCAAGAAGGCCTGCGTCACCGCCACCTGGCCGATCAGGTTGATCTCGAGCTGCTGGCGCAGCTTGTCGATCGGGAGGAACTCGAGGGGCGCGGCCACCGCGATGCCGGCGTTGTTCACGAGCCCGGCGAGGGGCTCGTCCCCGAGCGCGTCGCGCGCGGCCGCGATCTGGTCGGCGTCCGTGACGTCGATGCGCACGGTCCGGAGGCCCTGCCCCTCGAGCCGCTCGGCGTCCTCGTCCTTGCGCACGGCGGCCAGCGGGTCGAACCCGAGCTCGCGGAGGTGGAGGACGGTCGCCTCGCCGATGCCGCTCGAGGCGCCGGTCACGAGCACTGTTCCGGAGGGCATGGCGCGGGCAGCCTATCCGCTAGCTTCGCCCACGTGGACGTCGACGACGCCATCAGGACCCGTCGCACGCACAAGGCCTACAGGTCCGAGCCGGTCCCGCGCGAGACGCTCGAGGAGCTGTTCGAGCTGGCCCGCTGGGCGCCCAATCACAACCTCACGAACCCGTGGCGCTTCCGCGTGCTCGGCCCGGAGTCGCTCGAGCGCCTGAAGCAGGCGGCCGACGCGGAGGCCGCGGCCAAGCTCGACCGCGCGCCCACGCTCATCGTGGCCTCGGTGGTCGAGACCGGCGACCCGCTCCAGGACGAGGAGGACCACGCGGCGGCGTCGGTGGCCGCCTACATCGTCCTGCTCGCCGCGCACGCGCGCGGGCTCGCCGGCTACTGGCGCACGCCCGCGGTGCTGCGCACGCCTGGCGGGTGCGCCGCGGCCGGCGTGCCCGACGGCGAGCGGGCCATCGGCCTGCTTCACCTCGGTCCCCCGCGCCAGGAGAAGGAGCCTCCCGAGCGGATGCCGCCCGGAGACTTCGTAACGTACCTGCCGTGATCCCGCGAGCCGACGCGCTGGCCTCACTCGAGCGGGACAGCTTCGACCTCGTCGTGGTGGGCGGCGGCATCACCGGGGCCGGGGTGGCGCTCGACGCCGCGTCCCGCGGCTACAGCGTCGCCCTCGCCGAGAAGGCCGACTTCGCGGCCGGCACCTCGAGCCGCTCCTCGAAGCTCGTCCACGGCGGCCTGCGTTACCTCCAGAGCTTCGACCTCGGTCTCGTTCGCGAGGCGCTCTTGGAGCGCTCGCTGCTCGTGAAGCTCGCGCCCCACCTCGTGAAGCCGCTGCCGATGATCGTGCCCACGTTCGACGGCAAGCGCCCCGACCGCCTCATGGGGGTCGGGCTCAACATGTACGACGTGATGTCGTGGCGGCGCGGGCGCGACGAGAGCGAGGAGTGGAGCCCGGAGCGCCACCGCACGATCGACGGAGCCGAGGTGGTGGACCTGATCCCCGCGCTCGCGGGCCGCGACCCGACCGCCGGCTATCTCTTCTACGACTGCCAGACCGATGACGCCCGCCTGGTGCTCGCGGTCCTGGCCGAGGCGGAGCGCTTCGGCGCCGTCGTGGCCAACGCCTGCGAGGTCACCGGCCTCGTCGAGCGCGCCGGCCGCGCGGCGGGCGTGCTGGTGCGCGACACGCTCGACGGCGGCGAGTTCGAGGTCTACGCCACCAACGTCATCAACGCCACCGGCGTGTGGGCCGACCGCCTGCGCCCCGAGGAGCTCTACAACGAGGAGGAGATGCCGCGCATCCGGCCGAGCCGCGGCACGCACCTCACGCTCCCGCGCGAGCTGCTCGACGTGAGGGCCGGCGCGATCGCGCCGGCGGGCGGCGGCCGCACGGTGTTCGTGCTGCCGTGGCTCGGGCGCACGCTCGTGGGGACGACGGACAACGACTACGAGGGCTCGGTGGAGCACGTGCCGCCCTCCGACGCGGACGTGGCCTACCTGCTCGAGGCCGTGAACGCCTTCTTCGGCACGACGCTCGGCGCCGAGGACCTGACCGGCGCCTACGCGGGCGTGCGCCCGCTGATCTCGACCGGCGACCCGAAGAAGTCGGTGGACATCTCGCGCAAGGCGGAGCTCTACGAGACGAGCTCGGGGCTGGTGACGATCACCGGCGGCAAGCTCACCACCTGGCGGCGGATGGCGAAGCTGGCCGTGGACCGGATCGTCGAGCGCGAGGGCCGCGACGCCCCCTGCCGCACGGACGAGATCCCGCTCGGGGAGCCGCTCGACACCGACTCGCTGCCCGAGACACCCGGGGTGAACGAGGAGAGCCGCGCGCACCTCGCCGAGCGCTACGGCCACGCGGCGCAGCTCGTGTTGCGCCTGGCCGAGGCGGACCCGGAGCTGGGCCGCAGGATCAGCCCCGAGCTCCCGGACATCGCGGCCGAGGCGGCGTACGCGGCGGGCCACGAGCAGGCCCACACCGTCGCCGACGTGCTGCTGCGGCGCACGCGGCTCGGACTGCTGGACGCGCGCCGGCTGTGCGAGCCGGGCGCCGAGGGGCCGCCCATGGTGGCGCGCGCGATGGCGGGCCAGCTCGGCTGGGACGAGGCCCGTGTGGAGCGCGAGCTGGAGGCCTGGCGCGAGCTGGCGCGAGCGGAGGGCCTCGTGCCCGAGGCGGTGAGCGTTCCGGTGCCCGACCACGGTCCGGAGGAGCCCTCGCCGGCGGCGCCGGGCGCGGCGCCTGAGGAGGCGGCGTGACGCAACGCGTCCGCCTGCGCGAGCACACGCTCGACCTGTCCGAGCCGGTGCTGATGGGCATCGTCAACGCCACGCCCGACTCTTTCTCCGACCGCCAGGGCCCGAAGGGCCTGGAGGAGCTCGCCGCGCGCGCCCTCGAGCAGCTGGAGGAGGGAGCGGCGATCGTGGACGTGGGCGGCGAGTCGGGCCGCACGGACACCGAGGCCGTGCCCGTGGAGGAGGAGATCGCGCGCGTCGTGCCGCTGGTCGAGCGCCTCGCGGCAGCGGGCGCCCTGGTGTCGGTGGACACCTGGCGTGGGCCGGTCGCCCGCGCCGCGCTCGAGGCCGGAGCCGCGATGATCAACGACGTGAGCGGCCTGTCGGACGAGAGCATCGCCGGCGCGTGCGCGGCCACGGGAGCGGCGCTCGTGATCACGCACACACGCGCGGCGCCGAAGACGAAGGCGTTCCCCGACTACGACGACGTGGTTCGCGACGCGCACGGCTTCCTGGAGGAGCGCATGGCGGCCGCGCTCTCGCTCGGGGTGGCGCTCGAGCAGCTTGTGCTCGACCCGGGCATCGACCTGGCCAAGACGCCGGCCCAGTCGGTGGAGGTGCTCCGGCGGCTCCCCGAGCTCGCGCCGCTCGGCCGGCCGCTGCTGCTCGCGGTGTCGCGCAAGGACTTCGTGGGCGCGCTCACCGAGCGCCCGCCCGCCGCCCGCGATCCCGGCACGCTCGCGGCGGTGGGCGCGGGAGTGAGCGGCGGCGCGCGCATCGTGCGCGTGCACGACGTCGCGGGCGCGCGCGACTACCTGCGCGTGCACGACGCGCTCGCGGGCGGCGCCGATGGCGAGCTCGAGCTGGCGAGCGAGCTGAAGAGGGAGGCCGTGTGACCGAGGGCCTGACGATCGCGCAGCTGTCCGACCTCCACTGCGGCTCGCCGCACTTCGTCGCGAGCCTGCTCGACCGCGCGATCTCGGAGGTCAACGAGCTCCGGCCCGACGTCGTGATCGTCTCGGGGGACCTAACGGGGGACGGGTTCCGCGGCGAGTACGAGCTGGCGCGCGAGTACCTCGACAAGATCGACTGCGAGCGCATGATCGTGATCCCGGGCAACCACGACTCGCGCAACGTCGGCTACGTCCACTTCGAGGAGCTCTTCGGAGAGCGCAGGTCGGAGCTGCACCTGAACGGGGTGTCGATCCTGGCGGTCGACTCCACCGAGCCCGACCTCGACAACGGCCTCATCGGCCGCGGGCGCTACGAGTGGATCGAGGAGCGCTTCGGGCAGCACGAGGCGTTCCTGCGCATGTTCGTGCTTCACCACCACCTGCTGCCCGTGCCGGGCACCGGGCGCGAGCGCAACATCGTGCACGACGCCGGCGACACGCTCGAGTGCCTCCAGCGCGCGGACGCCCACCTCGTGCTCTCGGGCCACAAGCACGTGCCCTACGCGTGGCGGCTAGAGAACCTGTTCGTGGTGAGCGCCGGGACCGTCTCGACCACGCGCCTGCGCGGCAAGACGAAGCCCTGTTACAACGTGATCCACGCGAGCCCGGAGCGGGTCACGGTGTTCCGCAAGTACCCGTTCCACGAGCAGGACGCGATCCTGGCCTTCGATCCACGCACGTACGAGTACGAGAAGAACCCGGGGCTCTTGGGCGAGACCGCGCGCGGCTGACCGTAACTTCGCTTGCCTCCACCGCGTTTGGGTGGAGAATGGCCCGCATGAGAGTCAGCACGCCGCTTCTTGCCCTGATGGCCATCGGCGCCGTCGTGGCGCTCGCGCCCGCAGCACAGGCCGCAACGCCGTTCACGGCCGGCACGGGCGGCGGCCAGGACCTGGCCGTGGGCAGCGACGGCACCGGCCACGTGGTCTGGCTCACCGACGAGGCCGCGGACCGGATCGGCTACTGCCGCGTCCCGGCGGGCGGCGCGGCGTGCGACTCCGAGTCGACCTTCCTCACCTTCCCGCCGGCTCCGAGCGCGTCGAGCTCCGGGGACCACGCCCAGGTGTTCACGCCTGCCGCGGACAAGGTCGTGATCCTCGCCTCCTGCACGCAGTGCCCAGGTAGCGCAAACCGGACCTACCGGTTCATCTCCACCAACAACGGGGTCGACTTCTCGGCCGCGGTGGAGGTCGGGAGCATCAGGCTGAACGGCCAGGCCGCGTACATGAACACCGATGACGTGGCGCTGTCGGTCTCGGGGCGGATCTTCCAAGGCCAGGACAATCCCGCATCGGCGACCGACCTGACGCTTGGCGTGACCGCGTCCTCCGTGTACGACGCGTCGGCCGCCACGGTGCCGGCGTCCACCAAGGCGGTGTACGCGGTGAACGACCTCGACACCGTGCGGTACCGCGTATTCAGCGACCCCGTTCCCGGGACCAGCGCGGCAGACCTGAACAACGTCGCCAATTGGGGCGGGAACCAGCTGCTCTCCGCGGCC
>DASQER010000021.1:0-13407 GCA_035633575.1 Thermoleophilaceae bacterium | reverse complement strand
GGGACGCCGGCCCCGGCGCCGCACCGCGGAGCGCCCCCGCGGCCGGGGCGCCCGCAGCCCCGGGCCGCGGCAACAGAGCGCGCATCTCGCCGATGGCCTGCGCGACGGTCGCGGCGACGCCGTCGCGCGCCTTGCCCACGGCCAGCAGCTTCTTGTCGACCGCGTCGAGCTGCGCGAGCTGCCGCTGCAGGCGCTCGCGCTCCGGGCTCGCCTCGGCCCCGCGCCGCGCCTGGTGGTCCTTGACCGCGGCCTCGACCTCGGCCAGCGCCCGTGCGATCTGCTCGTTCAGGAAGCCGATGAGCGTGGCCGACCAGGCCTTCTGCACCTCGCCGAAGATCCGCTTGAGCTCCGGCCGCAGCGCGTTGCGCGCCGTGTCCAGCTCGCGCTCGAGGCTCTCGACGCGCTCGCGGCGCGTGGAGCTGATCACGCTGTAGGTGCCGCCGAGCACGAGCAGGATCGTGAGGGGGACCGTGATCTCGCGGTACTGGCGCATGAGCGAGGACATGCCGAACATCGACGCGCCCATCACCAGGAGCATCGAGTACTTGCGCACCGAGGCGAAGTACTCGGAGAAGCCCTGGTGCGGCAGCTCGCCGCGGTACTGCACGTGCAGGGCCACGTTCATGTCGAGCATGCGGCGCACGCGGTCCTCGGCGAGGTAGGCGAACTGCGGCACCACGGACGGCCCCTGGGCCAACGCCAGCGCGCGCTCGATCTCCTGCGCCAGCAGCCTCAGCAGGTCGTTCTGCGCCACGAGGTCGGCGGCGCAGTGGCGCGCCACACGCTCGCGCACGGTGCGCAGCAGCTTCTCGAGGAAGGCCTCGGGGATGCGGGTCTCGATCTTGGTGGTCTTCACCTCCTGCGCCAGGTCGTCGAGCCCGAGAATCATGGCCTCCGTCTCGCGGGCCAGGCTGCCGGCGGGGACCCCGAGCAGGTCCTGAAGCCGCTCGTTGGCGCCGCGCTCGAACTCCTGAGAGTGCCTCTGGATGCGCGCCTTGACCTCGTTGGCCAGGTCGGCAGGGGCGGTCGCGGCCCGCGCGGTGACGGCGCCGGGCTTTACGCCGAGCTTGGCCTGCGTGGCCGCGCGCCGCGTGCGCACGTCGCGTGCCTGCTGCTCCATCCAGAGCTGGAAAACGCTGGCCAGCGAGTCGAGCCCGACCGCGGCGGAGTAGGCGCGGAAGAGGTCGTGGGCCGTGTCCCAGGGAGGCGAGGACAGGTGGGCGGCCAGGGTCGTTTCTGGGAAGCGCGCGGCGTCGGTCATGCCGCAGCTCCAGGCGCGCGCGCGGGCGCGCTCCTCGAGCGGCTTGAACGCGGCCTCGGTCACGGGCCCGATCAGGAACACGCGCGGGCGGTCCTGCAGCAGGGGATCGAGCACCGCGAGGGTCTCCGCCGTCAGCGTGGCGGTCGAGCCCACGACCAGCACCAGAATTGCCGGCCGCGGGGCGCCAGCCGCCGACGCCGTCCCCTCCTCGAGCGAGCGGACGCGTACGGCCAGCGCGACGGCGCCGTCCCGCGCGGGCAGCTCGAAGACGCCGGCCGCGGCGGACGCCGACGCGAGCGGCGCGGGCGGGAAGCCGCCGCCGATCCAGGTGGCCGCGCGCGCGGCCGGCTCCGCGTCGAGTGGCGTGACGACGACCAGGTCCAGGTCGAGCGCCTTGCGGCCGCAGTGCTCGTCCAGCTTGTCGAGGCCCCGGGCGACCGCCTCGAGGCCGGGCAGTGGAGCCGCCTCCTTCGCCGCCCGGCCGAGCTCCGCCAGCGTCTGGCGTACGGCTGGCAAGGCCGTGGGGAGGGTCAGCTTCACGAGCGACATCGAGCCCTCCGGGAGCTCAAGCGGCTCGGGCGGCGCCTGAGCAGGTTGTGCGGAATCGACTGTACGCTAACGCCCGTCCGCCGGGGGCGTCAAGTGCCGCGGAGTGAGCGCGCTCACACCCGCCGCCCGCCGACCTCTTCCTCGCGCGCTGACGCGGGGCTATACTGCGGCCTCCCGGGAGACGTGCACACGTGTCCCACGCGAGGTCAAGAATGAAGCAACCCCGCCGTGTCGTGCTCCCTCTCTTCGCGCTGGCCCTGGTCACGATAGGCGCGGGCCCCGCCGCTGCGCAGCCGAAACCGGTCGGCTGGACCACCACCGCGAACCTCAGCGGTGTGTTCACCGGGGGCAACAGCCAGGCGAGCAGCTTCGGCTTCAGGGCACGAACCGAGCGCAACTGGCTGCGCACGCAGTTCTTCCTCGATGGCGGTGGCATCCGCCAGGCCGCCGTCGACGAGGTGTTCTACGCCGTCGGCACTCCCAGCGACTTCACCGTCACCGAACTGTCGAAGACCAGCACGAAGGCCGAGAACTACTTCGCCGCGACCGGCTTCGAGCGGCGTGTCACCGAGCGGTTCTTCTGGAACCTCGGTGGCGGCTTCAAGCGCGACCTCTTCAGCGGCGTCGAGGAGCTGTGGTCGGGGAGCGCGGGAATCGGCTACTTCTGGACGAACCGCACCAGCCAGGACCTGAAGCTCGGCCTGGCGGCCACCTACAACAGCCAGAAGGAGACGGTGCCCGACCCGGCCACGAAGGACAACTACGCTGGCGTGCGCATCACGGCCGACTACGGCGTGAAGTTCGGTACCACGAAGCAGAGCTCGTTCACGAGCAAACTGATCTTCGACGAGAACCTCGAGGTCACCGAGGACTTCCGCTCGGTCTGGGACAACGCCCTGACGGTCGCGGTGAACCGCCGGCTGGCTTTGCAGCTCGGGGGCAAGTGGGCCTACCGCAACCTGCCCGCCCTGCGCGAGGTGGACCTGTTCGCGATCGAGCCCGGCGCTGGCGTGGGCGCCATCGGCAAGGTGTTCGTGCCTTACCAGAAGTCGGACGTCTGGCTGACCGTGTCGCTCGTCGTGAACTGGGGCCCGGCGGGGCCGTCCGGCGCGAAGCCGACCCCCTAGACGGGCCCTGGCTCAGGGCATCGGGAGACGGCCGTCATGAAGAGCCTCTGGCTCGTGCCGCCGCGGGGAGAGCCGATCTCGATCGGTAAGTCCCCGACGGTGGTCGGGCGCGACGCGACCTGCGACATTGCCGTCTCGCACCACTCGATCTCGCGTCGCCACGCCCTCGTCGAACGCAGCGGCAGCGAGTGGGCCGTGGCGGACCAGAACAGTGCGAACGGCACCTGGATCGACGGTCAGCGGATCATCCGCGCCCACCTGCGCCACGGCCAGCACCTGCGCTTCGGCGCCGTCGCCTTCGAGGTGAAGCTGGAGGAGGGCATGGCGCCCGTCCCGCCCGAGCCGCGGGTTCGACCCAAGACCGCACCTCCGCCGACGCCCCCGCCGACGCCTCCTCCGACGCCGACGCCGACGCCGACGCCCACGCCGACGCCCACGCCGACGCCGACGCCGACGCCGACCGCCGGCCCGGAGGCAGTCTCCAGGGCACAGGCGGCCGAGCTGCTGGGCATCGGACCCGGGGCCTCGGCGCCCGAGATCCGCCGGCAGTACCAGAGGATCTACAACGACTACCAGATCCGCCTGACGAACGCGCCGACCGCCAGCCTCAAGCGGATGTACCAGAAGAACCTGCAGGAGCTGAAGGCCGCGGTCGAGGTGCTGGCGCCAGGGCTGCTGGGGTGATGGGTCGGAGCCGCCCCTCCAAATCGACCTTGACCGCCACCGCGGCGCAGGCGTAGCATCGCCCACCTAGAAATCGACACACGACGCCCTCCCGTCGCCCCGGCCCTGCCGGAATTGTGTCGCCCATCACGAGCGGGGCAGTGACTTGCCCGTATACCTGCACCGGGCGCCCCCGGGGGAGCCCGTCAGGCATCGGGGCCGGCCCGACTGCAGGCCCGCGGGAGTGGCGAACGAGACGGTCGCACAGTCCGGCAAGGGGAGGCCCTGAGCGATGGTCGAGCGAGGCGAGCTGAGCCACATGATGGACGAGGCCGTCGAGGTCACCGAGAGGCTGGCCTCGGGAGCGCAAGCGGCCCACGAGCACGTCGACCGGTGGATGGACCGCGCGAAGATCCTCTCCGAGCGCATCGACCTCGTCAGCGACGAGTCGCACTCGGCGCTGACCGACGGCATCACCCGCTACGAGAAGCTCGACCAGGAGCTCGCGCACGAGGCCGAGGAGACGAAGGAGGCCTTCGAGGCGATCACGCAGCGGGCAAAGGAGCTCGAGGCCCACGTCGACGAGTTGCTGGGCAAGGTGCAGTCGCACGTGGAGCACCTGCACGGCGTGCGCGAGCAGATCCACGGCCGAATCCAGGAGGAGTCGGACCACCACCAGCAGGAGCTGTCGGCCCTGTCGGCCCTCGTCGTGCAGTTCGAGCACAAGGTCGAGGACCACTGGAGCGGCGCCCACGACGAGATCAAGCACTTCGTGTCGCAGGTGGACGAGCACCTCGACGACTTCAAGGAGCACCACGACAAGCACCTCGCGGACGTCGACGCCTTCCACGAGGACCACGAGAACCTGTTCCAGGGCGTCGTCGAGAACCTCTCCACCTTCGGCGAGCACTCGGGCGAGCTGCTGACCAGCCTGGTCTCCCACGTGGAGGGCCTGACCGAGGAGCACGCAGGCGCCGTGGCCGCCAAGTTCGGCTCCGAGGTGGTCGAGAGCCTGGTGCAGGCGGCGGACCCGCTCTCGGGCGCTTTCGACGTCCTCCACGAGCTGGCGGGCGGCAGCCACGAGGCGGTGCTCGGCAAGTTCGAGGAGATCACCGGCCACATGGGGGCGGTGACGGAGATCATCGACAAGATCAAGCCGGCCCTCGACGTGATCGAGGAAATGCTCTGACGGCCGGAGCGAGCGAGGAGCGGGGGTTCCCATGGCAGACGACCCGGTCGAGGAGATCCAGAAGTACCTGCAGACCGTCGCCGCCGTCTCGGAGCGGTTGCAGGGCGCGGGCGACCAGCTCGACGGCGAGGAGCGCGCCTTCGACGAGCTCGAGGACCAGATGGAGGCCCACGGCGAGGGCTTCTACCGCGACGTTCGCGAGTTCAACGAGCACGTCGTGCAGGAGGGCGAGCAGGCCCTGAAGCAGGTGCAGGAGCTGGTCGAGAGCCTGCGCCAGACCTGGTCGAACGAGCTGCACCAGGGCACCGAGGAGGTCGGCCACGAGGTCCAGGAGACCGAGCAGCACGCGCGCCAGGTCGAGGAGCAGCTGCACGAGCACCACTCTCACCTGCAGGAGCAGGGCTTCGAGCAGGTGCGCCAGGGCCACGAGCAGCTGACCCAGTCGGTTCACGAGCTCGAGAGCTCGACCGAGCAGTCCTTCAGCGAGCTGCTGCAGGGCCTCGGCGAGATGGCGGGCAACGCGCGTACGATGCACGCGGAGACGCTGCACCAGTTCCAGGAGTCGGTCTCGCACCTCACGGGCCACGTCACGGAAACGGCCCACCAGGCCTTCAACGACATGAAGACCGCGGTCGAGCACACCGCGACCTCGGCCGTCACCAGCGCCTTCGGGGAGCTGCAGAACGAGTTCTCGCACGTCTTCAACGCCTTCGGCAGCACGGCCGACGAGGTGGGCACCCACCTGATGAGCAGCGGCCAGGAGATCTTCGACGAGATGGTCGCCCACACGCGCGACCACGCCAGCGAGAAGCTGAAGGGCGAGGTGGAGAAGGCCATCGCCGAGGCGATCGAGGGCCTCATCACGGAGTTCGGCGAGAGCATCGCGATGATGGGCATCGGCGCCGCCACCACCACCGCCATCTCGCCGTTCGTGCCGGAGCTGGTGGTCGCCAAGAACGTGGCCAAGGTCGTGAACGACGTCATCGAGACGCTGTCGTTCGGGCTCGGCTAGGAACGGCGGGTCGCGAGCATGCCGCTGAGGGAGCTGGCACATGGCTGATGCAGAGGGACTCCGGGCCGTCATGGAGCAGTTGCGCGACATCATCCCGCTCATCCCGGAGCGGGTCGAGAGCGTCGCGCAGAAGGGCTCCGAGCTGCGCAAGGCCGCGGAGTCGGTCGTCCACGACTACAAGGAAGTCCAGGGCCAGGCGGAGGCGCTGTTCAAGGAGATCGAGACCGAGATCACGGCCCTGCGCGAAGAGGCCACCCGCTACCACGCCGAGCTCGGCGGCGCGATGGAGCAGGTTCAAAACGCTGTCGAGAGCCTCAAGGCGCTCGACACGGCACGCGGCGAGCTCCTGGCCGGGGTCGGCCAGGCGGGCCAGGCGATGGACGCGTTCCAGCAGGCAATCAACGCGGGCATCGAGGAGGCGAAGCAGGTCGGCGAGCAGTTCCGCGACGGCCTGCACCTCGTCCACCAGATGGCCGACACCGGCCACCAGGCCATGAGCAAGGGGCTCGACACCGCCCACTCGGCCGCGACCAGGCTGCAGCAGGGCATGAAGAAGGGCTCGGACGATCTCGAGCAGCTGTTCGACACATACGCGAGCAAGCTGAAGGACCACGAGGTCAAGCTGCTCGGCACGGTCGAGGAGTACCTCGGCCGCGCGCGCGACCAGCACCAGGAGTTCGACGGGCACGTCGACGACATCTTGAAGAACGTCGTGCAGAAGGGCGCCGACGAGACGATCGACGGGCTCAAGAACGCGATCTCGACGGGCCTCAAGAGCGTCCTGGACGGCGCGATCGACGAGGTGAGCGACGCCATTCACGACATGGTCGAGAAGGTGGCGGGCACCAAGCGCTCCTCGGAAGAGGGCCGTGGCCAGCTCGAGCCGCTCTTCAAGCAGGTGGACTCGTTCTTCCAGCCGGTGAAGGTCGTGATCGACGCGGTCAAGTCGGTCGCGGAGTCGTTCGGCGTGGACTTCTAGGGCGGCGCAAGGGCCAGGGAGGCATCGGCCGTGAACCTTCAGGAAGCCGGGACGCAGGCGCTCGAGCGCTGCAAGGAGCTGATCACCCACGCCGAGGACGCGCAGAAGCGCGTGGGCGACATCGACGACCAGGTGGAGAAGGCCCGCCAGCAGCTGCAGACGGACTGGCACCAGGCGATGGAGCGCGCGCAGCACCTGCTGCACCGCGTCAAGAACGATCGCAGCGACATGGAGGGCGAGGCGCAGGCGGGCCTCGCGCTGCTGCGCGAGCTGCACGGCCGGCTGCTGTCGGCCGAGCAGGATATGGTGCAGTCGGTGCACGACTTCCTCGACGAGGTGCACGGGCTGGAGGAGCACGTCCGGCAGCAGGAGCCGCTCGTCTCCGAGGCGCTCTCGCACTTCCACGAGACCGGCCACTCGTTGCGGCAGAAGGCGGACGAGGTGCACGGGCAGCTCGAGGCCGTCTCGCAGGAGACCGAAGAGCACGTCGGCGAGAACGTGTCCGCCGCGATCGGCGAGATCGAGGACGCGCACGACCACCGCCTCGATCAGATGCACCAGCACATCGATTCGAGCGCGCTGCCCGAGATGGAGCAGCACCACGAGACGCTGCACGGCCAGATCGACGACTACAAGAGCGCCTACGAGGAAGCCGTCCACGAGTCGCGCGAGAAGACGCACCAGGCCGCGACGGAGGCCCTCGACCAGGCCACCTCGAAGCACGAGGAGGTGTTCGGCCAGTTCGAGCAGATCGGTAACGAGGCGAAGCAGATCCTCGAGGCGCTCAAGGGCGGGCTGGAGGCCGGCGCCGAGACCGCGTCGACGGTCGAGGAAGCGCTCAAGACCGGCGTCAACACGACGAGCATGGGGCTGCAGGCGGCGGTGGGCACACTCGAGGAGATGATGAAGTTCTTCAACCACTTCTCCTTCATCAAGATGTAGGGACCTGGCCACCCACCCGGTCGAGACCGCGCGGCGCCTGTCGCACTCAGCCCTGTGGGGGCTGCAGAGGCGCTTCTACGCGCAGCGTGGGCCCCAGGCTTGGCTGGCGGACAAGCTGCCCTGGTACGTCACCGGCAACTCGTTCGTGGCCTCGGCCTTCGCCCGCGTCGCGCTCGGTTTCCTGCGCGACTGCCGGGCCGGGCGGCTCGGCCCCTTCGACCCCTCGCGGCCGATCGACTTCGTCGAGCTCGGCGCCGGGCCCGGCCACTTCGCGTTTCTCTTCGCGGAGTCGCTCGTCGCGCTGAAGGCGGCGGTGCCGGAGCTGGCGCCTTTGCGCGTGCGCTGCGTGATGACGGACCTGGCCGAGACCAACGTCGCCGCCTGGCGGAGCCGGCCGGCCCTCGCCGCGCTGGCCGCGCGCGGCGTCGTCGACTTCGCGACCCTCGACGCGGAGCGCGGCGGCGAAGTCGTCCTGCGGGTCTCCGGCGAGACCCTGCGCGCCGGCGAAGCGGCGAACCCCACCTTCGCGGTGGCGAGCTACCTCTTCGACTCGCTGGCGCAGGACCTCTTCTGGATCGAGGGGAAGCAGCTCCTCGAGGCCGCGCTCAGCCTGCAGTCGAGCCAGGCGGAGGACCTGGAGGGAAGCGATCCCGGGCTCCTGTCGCGCCTCGAGCTGCGCTACGAGCCGCGGCCGGTCGCGCTGCCCTACTACGGCGACGCGGCCCTCGACGGCGTCCTCGAGGCCTACCGCGAGCGCCTCGGCAACGGCGGCTTCCTCCTGCCCGTCGGCGCCATCGCGGCGGTGCGCAACGCCCGGCGTCTGCTCGGGCCGCGCCTGGTGCTGCTGGCCGCCGACAAGGGCGAGGTCGCGGAAGGGGAGGTGCTCTCGCGGGGAACCCCGCAGCTGACGCTGCACCGGGGCTGCTTCTCGCTCGGCGTCAACTTCCACGCGCTCAGCCGCGTGGTCGAGCAGGAGGGCGGCGAGATGCTCTCCACGGTCGGCCACGACCGCCGCCTGCGCGTCGTGGCGCTGCTCCAGGGCGCGGCGGGGGAGGCCTTCGCCGAGACCCGGCTGGCCTTCCAGGACGCGGTGGCGCGCTTCTCGCCGCTCGACTACTTCGCCCTGTCGCACCACGTTCGTGGCGCGGCGCGAAAGCCGCCGCTGGACGTCGCGCTCGCCTTGCTGCGCCTCGGCGAGGGCGACGCGCGGCTGTTCGTCACGCTGGCCGGGGCGATCGCGGAGCGGTGCGCCGACGCCCCGTCCGGCCTTCGCCGCGACCTGCTGCGGGAGATGCAGCGCGCCGCCGCTCGCTTCTTCCCGATGTCCGACGACCTGCCCTTCGAGCTGGGGCGGGTGGCGGCACGGCTCGGCCGGCCGCTCGAGGCGCTGCGCTTCTTCGTCCAGTCGATGCGGCAGTTCGGCACGAGCCCGGCTACCCTCTTCAACGCCGCGCTCTGCTTGCGCGCGCTGGGGGAGCGGGACGAAGCGCTGCGGCTCCTGGAGCGGGCGCTCGAGCTCGAGCCGTCGTTCGCGGCCGCCGGCGAGTGGCGTGACCGGCTGCGGTCGGAGGCGAAGGCGGGCTGAGCCCGCGGGCCGGCTACCGGGCGGGCCGCGTCGCGGGCCCGGGCCCGCCGAGCATCAGCCGCACCCAGGCGAGCTCGGCACGCCGCGCGGTGAGCAGGCGCAGCTCCGTGCCCAGCTCGCCGAGCTGCTGCTGGTACTTGCGCGCTTCCGTGGCGCTGGGCCGGAAGCGGCGGGGGCCATCCTTGGCCTCCGCCGTGGTCGAAGGCGCGGACAGGCCCTGCAGCGCCTTCGCCACCTGCTCGAAGCGCGACTTCGTGGTCGAGAACTCGCGCGAGCGCTCCTCCAGGCGCATCTCGACCATTTTCAGCAGCCGCGGCGCCGAAACGGCCTCGGTCGGGGCGGCGGGAGTGCCGGCCCCGCGGGCCGCGGGCAGCGCGGCGACGTCGAGCTTCTGCGGCTTCGCCGCCGCGGCCCTGGCCTTCGGAGCCCGTGGCCGTGCTGCGGGCGCCGGCTTCGTGGCGGCCTTGCGGCCGCCGCGGGCGGCCGTTCGGGTTGCGGACTTCTTCGCTGGCTTCACCGCGACCTCCCCACTACTGTCCCTGCGCCTCGGCCGAGGCGGCCGGGGCCTTCTTGCGAACGATCTCCCGGATCAGCGTCGCCAGCCCCTCGCGCAGCCGGGGCAACTCCACCGCCCCCCCGCCCGCGCCGAACTTGGCCCGCAGCTGCGCGTCGAAGCGCTCCACCACCGACTGCAGCTCCCCGACCAGGCGCAGCGATTCCTCGTGCCCGCCGGCGAGATCACGCAACTCCTCCCACTCCTCGGGCGACGTCGCCTCGCCTCGGCCGATCTGGCGATCCACGAGCCGCAGCGTGCGCTCCGTGATCGCGTCCCGCGCGCGCTGCAGGTCGCCCTGGGTCGACTCGTGCGCCACTCTCACCCCTCGATCGATTGTACACGCGCAGCGGGCTGAGGCTACGGCCACAGCAGCACGACGGTGCCGCGCGGGCCCAGGGCCACCGACGGACCGCCTTCGCCGGAGGACACCGCGGTGGCCGCCCCGTACACGACCGTCGGCGCTTCCTTGCGGGCGGTCGCGAGCCGGACGGTCCTCGCCTTCTCTTCGCCGTTCGTGACGACGGCGACGAGCCGGCTGCCGCTCTCCAGGACGCGCAGCACGGCCCCCGGCTGTCGGCCGGCGAATGTCACCGCCTGCTGGCGCAGGGCGTCGCGCGCGGGCCCGAGCAGCGAGGCGAAGAGCTGCGACAGCGGCTCGTTGTCGCCCAGCCACGCGCCGAGGCCGATCAGCGAGGGGACCCAGACCGCTTCGCCCTTGCCGAGCCGGTGACGCACGGCGGTCACGCGCTCGCCCTCGCGCCCGATCGGCGTGGCGCCGAGCGGCTCGATCTCCGACTCCCAGAGATGGAAGGGCAGCACCAGCGGTGGCTGGTCGAGGCGCAGGCGCCCCTTCTCGCCGACGAGCCGCACTTCCTTCATCCGGGCCCCCAGCACGGGCTCGAGCGGCGAGCGGCCCAGCGGCCACGCGCGCGCCTCCGGGTCGAAGAGGCCGGCGAGGCCGGTGACGAGGAGCGTGTTCCCGTCCCGCACGAAGGCCTCGAGGCCCGCCGCCTGTCCGGCCGAGATCGCCGTGGCGTGCGCCAGGATCGCGAGCCGCGGCGCGCCGGAAGCGAGCGGCGTGCGCCAGCCCGGGTCGTGGACGAAGCGGACCTCCGTGGGCACGCCCATCTCGACGAGCGTCTCGTAGACGCCGAGGGCCGCCATGAGGTGCGCCTGCCGCTTTCGCCCCGGGTAGTCGGTCCACTTGTAGTTGTCCTGCAGCGTCATGGACTCGAGGCTCAGGAGCACCGTCGCGCGCGGCGCGATGGGCCGCGCGTCGGCGAAGACGGCCTCGTGCTTCCGCAGGGTCGCCGCGATCGCTGCGGCCTCGGCCAGGCGCTCGCTCGGACGCTGCTGGAAGTCGAGCATCGACCACTCGGCCGCCTCGCCGCCCTGGCCGCGCGCGTTGAGCAGCCAGTAGACGACCCGGTCCGCGCCGGAGCCGATGGCCGTCCACGTCCACTGCGCGATGTCCTCGCGCGTCGGGTTCATCGGCCGCGTCGCCGAGTAGAGGTTGTTGCCGCCCTGCAGCTCGGTCACCCAGAACGGCTTCGGCGTCGCCGCCCCGCGCACGAGGTCGCACACGTACGACACGCCGAGCGCGAACTGGTCGCGCTCGAGGAGGCCGAAGTGCCAGCCCGGGTGGATCGAAGCGCCCAGCGAGTCGACGAACGGTCGCCAGGAGGGCAGGTCGGTGCTCGTGCCGCTGAGGTTGTCGACGAGCGCGTGGGGGTTGACGTGGATCGGGTGCACGGGGTCGGAGCGGCGAATCCGCTGCGCGACCCAGTCGAGGTGCCAACTCAGGTGCTCGCGCCAGAACGCGTGCCAGTCGACGAAGGCCGCCGGCCAGGTCCAGCCCCCCTCGGTCCAGCGCTCGTCGTAGGCGATGGCGTCGAAGGACGCGAAGGACGTCAGCCACGCCGCGTTCAACGCGTCGATCTTGCCGTACTTCGCCTTCAGCCAGTCGCGGAAGCGGGCGACGGCCAGCGGGTCCGGCGAGGGCGGCTGGCCCGGCTCGTTCATCAGCATCCAGGTGTCGAGGGCCGGGCTCTTGGCGTAGCGCGAGACGACCTGCTGCACGTACTCCTCGGCCTCGACGAGCCGCTCCTCGGTGTCGACGATGCGCGAGCCCTGCGAGCGGTAGACGTAGCCCCGGTGTGGCGGTCCGTGGTGGGCGGTGAGGGTCGCCACCACGCGCACGCCGTGCCTGGCGGCGGAGGCGAAGGCCGCGTCGTAGAGGGCGAATTCCCAGCGGCCCGGTGCGGGCTCCAGGTAGTTCCACATGAGGAAGAGCCGCGCGACCGGCATGCCGGACTCGGCGAGGGTGCGGAACCACCCGTCGATCTCGTCGGGCGTCTGGCCGGGCTCGATCCAGACCTGCGCGCCGATCAGGGGGCGGGGCGCCGCGGGGGCCGCGTCGGCGGCGCCGGCGAGGCTGGCCGAGGCCAGGATGAACGCGGCGAGCCGGGGGAGTCGCATCGGGAAGCCTCCAATCATTCGCGCCACAGGTGCAGGACGACGTCTTTGGTGAAAGCGGCCGGTGCGGCAAAGGACCTCTGTCCCTCGGCCGGCACGGGAGCGGGCGCGACGTGGCCCTCCGGGGACAGCCATTCGCCGCGCCAGCCGGCGGGTAGCGCGGAGACGAGCTCCGTGGCCCCGCCCTGCGCCAGGTAGACCCAGTACTCGTGGCCTTCGTCCGCCAGGCACACGCCCCTCTTCACCACGTCCCACGTCGGCCGCAGGCGGCCGAAGGGGACCTTCGCGAAGAAGTCCCAGGCGGAGTTCACGGCCGCGTGCCTCTCGGGGTGGCGCTCGGCGGGGTCGAGGGTGCCGCTGTAGCCGGTGGAGGAGTCGCCGCTCATGTCCGCGAAGTTGATGGCGGCGGCCGCGAACAGCATCACGAGGGCCTTGCGCCGCAGCTGGTCGGCCGTCAACTCGCCGTGCAGGTAGTTGCCCGGCCAGAGCACTTCGTGGGCGTAGATCGGGCGGTCGCCGGTGTGGTTGCGGAAGAGGAAGTTGTGCAGGGCGGGAAGATCGTCGCCCTTCTCGGCCGGCCCTCCCTGGAGCGTCGAGTAGCTGGCCCACGACGAGAAACGGAAGGGGTCGTCACCCGAGGCGTTGTGGACCGAGAGCAGGCGACCGAAGGGATCGAGCCGGTGGATCGTCTCTCCGATCCGGTTCACCTCGGCGAAGGACATGCGGTTCTCGTAGCCCTCGGGTTTCCAGAGCGGCTCGGGGCCGGCGACGTTCAGGAGGACGTTCCAGTAGGGGGCGAAGCGGGCGAGGGTGTAGCGCACGTAGAGCTCCTGGTCGGCGGGGTCGAAGGGAAACTCCGAGTGCCGGCCGATGAAGCCCGCGAAGGGATGGACGTAGAAGCGGCGGGCGCCGAGCTCGTCGAGGATCGCCTCGGCCTTCGCGTACTCGCCGGGCCGCACGCTTCGCGTGCCCGCGTCCCACAGTCGCGGCGTTCTCCAGCCCTGGCCGCGGCCGGGCGCGTTGCGGTTGAGGTAGTGGCTGCCGATGGAGAGCAGGTTGTAGCCCTGCG
>DASQER010000020.1:0-12267 GCA_035633575.1 Thermoleophilaceae bacterium | reverse complement strand
CGCTCGCCGTCGGCTCTGCCGGGTGGCCGCTAGGCCTGCTCGAAAGCCGCGGGGATCGCGCCCTCGTAGACGGCCCGCAGCTCGCTGACCGGCGTGCTGAGCGCGCCCTCGATCTCGAGCGCGTCGCCCCCGACCGCTCCGATCACGACCGCGCCCTCGAGCGCCTCGACCGCCTCGCGCGGGCCCGCCACGATCGCGCCGCCCGGCCCCTCGCCGAACAGGGCCGCCTCGCCGCCCTCCACCGACACGTGCGCGCCGAGCGCGCCCTCGATGCAGCACTCGGCCAGCGCGCAGGCAAGCCCGCCCTCCGAGATGTCGTGGGCGGTCGGCAGCTCGCCGCCGCGCACGGCTGCGCGCACGCGGATCAGGGCGTCGGCGTGCGCCGGGAGATCGAGCGGGGGCAGCGAGCGTCCAAGACGGCCGCGCAGCTTCTCGAGCTCGGACCCCTCGAGGGCGGGCTCGAACATCCCGACGAGCGCAATCGCGTGCCCCTCCTCCGCGAAGCCGACTCGCGGCACGGCCGCCGGATCGGGCAGCTTGCCCACCATCCCCACGATCGGGGTCGGGTAGATCGGGCCCTCGCCGCCCTCGTTGTAGAGCGACACGTTGCCGCCCACGACCGGCACGCCCAGCGCGAGGCAGGCGTCGCGCAGCCCCTCCACCGCCCGGGTCAATTGCCAGGCGATGTGCGGCTTCTCCGGGTTCCCGAAGTTCAGGCAGTTCGTGAGCCCGAGCGGCTCGGCGCCGACGCAGGCGAGGTTGCGCGCGCACTCGAGCACCGCCTCGGCGGCGCCCGTGTACGGGTCGCACGCCACCCGCCGGCCGTTGCCGTCGATCGAGATCGCCAGCGCGCCGCTGCCGCCGTCCGGCTCGAGCACAAGCACCGCGGCGTCGGCCGACTGCGGCCGCCGGATCGTGCGCGAGCCGACGATCGGGTCGTACTGCTCGAAGACGAAGCGCTTCGAGGCGATGCTGGGCGAGCCGAGCAGGGCGAGCAGGCTCTCCGCGGGCGACGCCGCATCGGCAAGCCGCGCGGCCGGGTCCGGGTAGATCGGCTCGGAGGGCGCCTCAGGCTGGAGGTCGTAGAGCGGCACGTCGTCCACGAGCGCGTCGACGGGCATGTCTCCCACCAGCTCGTCGCCGTCGAACACGCGCAGCCGGCGCGTGTCGGTGACCTCGCCGATCGGCGTGGCGCGCACGTCCCAGCGCGCGCACAGCGCCAGCACGTGGTCGAGCCGCTCGGGCTCGACCACGCAGAGCATCCGCTCCTGCGATTCCGAGATCATGATCTCGAAGGGCTCCATGTCGGCCTCGCGCAACGGCACCCTCGACACGTCGATGTCGAGCCCGACCTCGCCCTTCGACGCCATCTCCGACGAGCTCGAGGAGAGGCCCGCGGCGCCCAGGTCCTGCAGGGAGGCGAGCAGCTCGCGGTCGAGCAGCTCGAGGCAGCACTCCACCAGCTTCGACTCCTCGAACGGGTCACCGATCTGGACCGTGGGCCGCTTCGAGGCGTCGTCCTCGGACAGCTCCGCGCTCGCCAGCACGGACGCCCCGCCGATGCCGTCGCGGCCGGTGCGCGCGCCCAGCAGTACGAGGCGGTTGCCCACGCCCGCGGCCGCGCTGCGGATCAGCCGCTCGCGGCGCGCGATCCCCACGCACATGGCGTTCACGAGGCAGTTCTGCTCGTACGCCGGCTCGAAGTAGACCTCGCCGCCCACGGTCGGCACCCCGATCGAGTTGCCGTAATGGCCGATCCCCTTCACCGCGCCGTCGAACAGGTAGCGCGAGCGGGCCGAGTCGAGCTCGCCGAAGCGCAGCGAGTCGAGCACGGCGATCGGCCGCGCGCCCACGGCGAAGATGTCGCGCAGGATGCCGCCGACCCCGGTGGCCGCCCCCTGAAACGGCTCCACGGCGCTCGGGTGGTTGTGCGACTCGACCTTGAACGCCACCGCCAGGCCGTCGCCCACGTCCACGACGCCGGCGTTCTCGCCCGGTCCCATCAGGATGTGCGGCCCCTCGGTCGGCAGCAGGCGCAGCAGCTTCTTCGAGTGCTTGTAGGCGCAGTGCTCCGACCACATCAGCGAGAACACGGCGAGCTCGAGCCGGTTCGGGTCGCGCCCCAGGCGCTCGCAGATGCCGTCGTACTCCGCGTCGGTCAGGCCAAGCTCCCGGTGCGGAGCGGCGGCCAACGTCACGCGGGGACCATGGCGAGCGACTCGAACAGCCTGCCGCCGTCGGCGGACCCGGTGAGCGGGTCCACCGCGTGCTCGGGGTGCGGCATGAGGCCCATCACGTTGCCGGCCTCGTTGCAGACGCCTGCCACGTCGTCCATGGACCCGTTCGGGTTGTGGCCGGACCTGTAGCGCAGCACGACCTGCTCCTCCGGCAGCGTGCCGGCAGGCGCGTAGTAGCGCCCGGTCGTGTGCTTCACGGGGATCGAGAGGATGTCGCCCTGCTCGCACGAGCGCGTGAAGAGGGTGTCCGGGTTCTCGACGGCCACCTCGACCTGGCGGCACACGAAGCGCAGCGAGTCGTTCGGCAGCAGCGCGCCGGGCAGGAGGCCCGCCTCGCAGAGCACCTGGAAGCCGTTGCAGATTCCGAGCACGGGACCGCCGTCGCCCGCGAACTCGATCACGGACTCCATCAGCGGGGAGAAGCGGGCAATGGCGCCCACGCGCAGGTAGTCGCCGTACGAGAAGCCGCCGGGCACGACCACCGCGTCGATGCCGCCGAGGTCGCGGTCGCCGTGCCAGAGGAGGTCCGCGTCGGCGAAGCGCCGGCAGGCCATGAGGGCGTCCACCTCGTCGCAGGAGCCGGGGAAGCGCACGACGCCGAACTTCACGCCTCGCCCTCCAGGGAAACCACCTCGTAATCCTCGATCAGCGGATTGGCCAGCAGGCGCTCGCACATCTGCGGCACCTGCGAGGCGTCCTCCACGTCCAGCTCGATCAGCCGTCCCACGTGCACGTTGGCCACTCCCTCGAAGCCGAGTGCGGGCAGCGCTCGCTCCACGGCCTGCCCCTGGGGGTCGAGGATGCCAGCCTTCGGCCGGATCAACACCCTCGCCCTCAAGCGGAGCGCTCCAGCCAGGCCCGGAACGGCTCGCCGGTGATGCGCTCGTAG
Source organism: Thermoleophilaceae bacterium (assembly GCA_035633575.1). Classification (GTDB taxonomy): domain Bacteria; phylum Actinomycetota; class Thermoleophilia; order Solirubrobacterales; family Thermoleophilaceae; genus JACVRW01. Next base: position 9,141 of record DASQER010000020.1, on the reverse strand, counting down.
GCATCCACGTAGAGCGAGCGGGTGCGTTCCATCACCTCGTCCGGGAGCGCGGGCGCAGGCGGCGACTTGTCCCAGCCGGAGCCCGAGGCCCAGTCGCGCACGTACTGCTTGTCGAAGCTCGGCTGCGCGTGCCCGGGCTCGTAGCCGTCGGCCGGCCAGAAGCGCGAGGAGTCGGGGGTGAGCACCTCGTCGCCGAGCACGATCGTCCCGTCCGGGCGGCGTCCGAACTCGAACTTCGTGTCGGCGAGGATGATCCCGCGCTCGCGCGCGTGGGCGGCGCCGAGCTCGTAGACCGCTATCGAGAGGCGGCGCAGATCCTCGAGCAGCTCGCGGTCCCCGATGATCTCGGCGGCGCGCTCGAAGTCGACGTTCTCGTCGTGGTCGCCCACCTCGGCCTTGGTGGCGGGCGTGAAGATCGGCTCGGGCAGCTGCTCGGATTCGCTGAGGCCCTGCGGCAGCTCGATCCCGCAGACCGCGCCGGTGGCCTGGTAGTCCTTCCAGCCCGAGCCCGTGATGTACCCGCGCACGACGCACTCGACCGGCACCATCTCGAGCCGCTCGACCAGCATCGCGCGCCCGCGGAACTCCTCCGGCACGTCCGTGAACGAGATCAGGTGGTTGGGGCAGACCGCGTCGGTGCGCTCGAGCCAGAAGGCCGTCAGACCGGTGAGCAGCTTGCCCTTGTCCGGGATCGGCGTGGGGTGCACCACGTCGTAGGTGGAGATCCGGTCGGAGGCGACCAGCAGCAGGCGATCCTCGCCCACGGCGTAGATGTCCCGCACCTTCCCGCTGGAGAGGTGGTTGAGAGCGGCGACGTCGCTCACCGCTGCGACGTTACCAGTGGCGGCCGACTGCTTTCCGCCAGGGGGGCTCCGGTCAACCCGCGTGCGCTGGGTCGCGACCACGCTGGCCAGCACGGCCAGGGAGGCGACCAGCGTGGCCGCTCCCACGTGCTCGCCCAGTAGTGCGGCCGACCACGCCAGCGTAAGCAGCGGCTGGACCAGCTGCACCTGGCCGATCTTGGCCACGCCGCCGCGGGCCAGGCCCGCGTACCACGCGAAGAACCCGAGGAAGGCGCTCACCGCCGTCACGTAGGCGAAGCCGAGCCAGGCGTCGCTACTCGCGTTCAGGTCGGACCCGGCGGCCGCCAGCGCCGCGACCGGGAAGGTGATGGGTGCGGAGAGGACGAGCGCCCAGCAGATCACCCGCCAGCCGCCCAGCTCGCGCGCGAGCGAACCGCCCTCGGCGTACCCGATCGCGCCCAGGGCGACGGCGGCGAGGATCAAGAGGTCGCCGCCGCTGAGCAGTCCCGCGCCCTGCGACGCCGCGAATGCCAGCACGGCCACCAGGCCGGCGGCGCTCGCGAGCCAGAACCCCCGCGAAGGACGCTCGCCGGCGCGCAGGACAGCCGCCACCGCAGTCGCCGCGGGGAGCAGCCCCACGATCACCGCGCTGTGCGCCGACGTCAGCTCGCGCAACGCCAGGGCCGTGAAGAGGGGAAAGCCGAACACGACACCGAGCGCGACCAGGGCGAGCCGGACGAGTTGAGACCGGGTGGGCCGCGGCCCGCGCAGGAGCACCAGGAGCAGCGCGGCCGGCACGGCGGCGAGCGCCTCGCGCCCGATGCCCACCAGCGTCGGATCGAGCTCCTCCACCGCGACGCGCGTCGCGGGCAGCGTGAAGCTGAACGCGAGCACGCCGAGAAAGCCGAGGAACAGCGCCATTCGCTCTGACGCTATTCGAGCCACTTACTGGCTGGGAGAGCGGCTGTGGGCCGTCCCGATTGGCGCCCTCTGGGTCTAGCCGATGCGGTCCAGGCGGCCCACGATCGTCCGCGCGTGGCGCACGAACGCGCCGGGATCGAACACCGTGTCGAGGGCGAGCTCCGGCGCCGCCTCGGCCAGCAGGTCGCGGAACTCGATGCCCTCGTCCCAGGCGCGCTGGGCAGCCTGCTGGACGGTCCGGTAGGCGTCGTCGCGCGAGCGGCCGGCCTCCACGAGCGCGAGCAGCGCCCGCTGCGAGTAGAGCGCCCCGTGGGTCGCGCCCAGGTTCTCGAGCATGCGCTCCTCGTGGACCGTCATGCCCTCCACCACGCGGATCGCCAGGTGCTGCGCGTAGTCGAGCAGGATCGTGGCGTCGGGCAGCGCCACGCGCTCGACCGATGAGTGCGTGATGTCCCGCTCGTGCCAGAGCGCGACGTTCTCGAGGCCGGCCTGCGCGTAGCCGCGCAGCAGGCGCGCGATCCCGGCGATGCGCTCGGAGAGGATCGGGTTGCGCTTGTGCGGCATCGCCGACGAGCCCTTCTGCGCGCCCGAGCGGAACGGCTCCTCCACCTCGCGGACCTCGGTGCGCTGGAGGTGCCGGACCTCGGTAGCGAAGCGCTCGAGCCCGGCGCCGGCGAGCGCGATCGCCTCGAGCAGCTCGGCGTGGCGGTCGCGCGGCACCACCTGCGTGGACACGTCCTCGCGCGCGAGGCCCAGCCGCTTCAGGACCGCCTCCTCGACTTCAGGGCCGTTCGCCGCGTACGTGCCCACCGCGCCCGACAGCGCGCCCACCGACACGGCCTCGGCCGCCCGCTCCAGCCGGATCAGGTTGCGCTGCGCCTCGAAGGCGAAGCCGGCGAGCTTCACGCCGAAGGTGGTCGGCTCGGCGTGGACGCCGTGCGTGCGCCCGACGCAGAGCGTGTCCACGTGCTCGCGCGAGCGGCGGATCAGCGCGTTCCGGTAGTCGGCGGCTCCGCCCACCAGGATCATCCCGGCCTGGGAGAGCTGCAGCCCCAGCGCCGTGTCGAGCACGTCGGAGGAGGTGAGGCCGTGGTGGACCCAGCGCCCCGGCTCGCCGACCGACTCTGCCACCACGTCCACGAAGGCCGCCACGTCGTGGTCGGTGACCTGCTCGCGCTCCTTCACCTCGTCGACGCTGAAGGTGGCGCGGTCGCGGATCGCCGCCGCGTCCTCCTCCGGGACGACGCCCTGCCCGGCGAGCGCGTCGACCACCGCCAGCTCCACCTGGAGCCAGGTCTCGAGCTTGCGCCGCTCGGACCAGACCGCGCCCATCTCCGGGCGGGTGTAGCGCTCGATCACGCGCCGAGGATGCGCGCCGCGAGGACGGCGGCGTTCTTCGGGTTGTCGACGCCCACCGTGGCCACGGGCACGCCCGGCGGCATCTGAACGATCGCGAGCAGCGCGTCGAGCCCGCCGCCCACGGAGGTCTTCGAGGTGAGCGGCACGCCGATCACCGGCAGGTCGGTGTGCGCGGCGATCACTCCGGGGAGGGCCGCGGAGAGCCCGGCGCCGGCGATGATCACGCGCAGCCCGCGCATGCGCGCGTTCTTCGCGTACTCGGCGACGGTGTCCGGGTCGCGGTGGGCGCTCATCACGCGCATCTCGTGGCGGATGCCGCGCTCCTCGAGCTCCTGTGCCGCCTTCTCCATCAGCGGCATGTCGCTCTTCGAGCCCATCACGATCCCGACCTGCGGAACGTCGTCCACGTCAAGATCGTCGAACTGGTGCTCGACCTCGGTCTCCACCACGGGCGCGAACTCCTCTGTCCCGCTCACGCCTCGACCCTATCCACTGCGCGGGCCGCGATGTCCGTCCGCATCTGGCGGCCGTCGAACTCGATCCGCTCGGCCGCCGCGTAGGCGCGCTCGCGCGCCTCGGCCGGTGTGGCGCCGGTCGCCGTGACGTTCAGCACCCTGCCCCCGGCGGTCACGATCTCGCCACCGCGCTCGGCCGTGCCGGCGTGGGAGACCTCGGCGCCCTGCGCGGCCTCGTCCAGGCCGGAGATCACGTCCCCGCTCGACGACGACTCCGGGTACCCGCGGGAGGCGAGCACCACCGTCACGGCCCAGTCGTCCGACCACTCCGGCTCGATGCCCGCCAGCCCACCGGGCCGGGTCGAGGCCTCAAGCAGCTCCAGCAGGTCGCTCCGCAGCCGCGGCAGCACCGCCTGGGTCTCGGGATCGCCGAAGCGCGCGTTGTACTCGAGCACCCTGGCGGTCCCGTCCGTGGCCATCATCAGCCCCGCGTAGAGCACACCGTGGAAGGGCGTCCCACGGCGGCGCAGCTCGTCGACGATCGGTTGGTGCACAGCGGCCGCGATCTCGCGCGCGCGCTCGGCATCGACCCCCGGCACGGGCGAGTAGCTGCCCATGCCGCCGGTGTTCGGCCCCTCGTCGCCGTCGAAGATGCGCTTGTAGTCCTGGGCGGGAGCGAGCGGCACCGCGCGCTCCCCGTCGCAGAGCGCGAGCAGCGACAGCTCCTCGCCCTCGAGGAACTCCTCCAGCACCACCTCCGTCTCGCCGAAGCGCTTCTCGCCGAAGAACACGTCGAGCGCCGCGCGCGCCTCGCGCTCGTCCTCGGCGATGATCACGCCCTTGCCCGCGGCGAGCACGTCCGCCTTGAGCACCGCGGGGTAGGAGGCGCACGCCACGTGGGCGGCGGCCTCCTCGCGGTCGCGGAACATCACGTGCGAGGCAGTCGGGACGCCGCAGTCGCGCATCAGCTCCTTGGCGTACGCCTTCGAGCCCTCGATGCGGGCGGCCGCCCTCGTCGGGCCGAACGCCGCGATGCCCGCCGCGCCCAGCTCGTCCACGAGCCCGGCCACGAGCGGCGCCTCGGGCCCCACCACCACGAGGTCCACCTCGCGCTCCCGCGCCGCCCCGACGACGTCGCCGTCCGGCAGGCACTCCACCCCGTCGCGTGCGATGCCCGCGTTGCCGGGCGTGCAGAGCACCTCCGGCCCGCGCGAGCTGCGCAGCAGGGTGCGGACCAGCGCGTGCTCCCGCCCGCCAGACCCGACGACGAGGACGCGCTCGCTCAAAGCGCCGAGATGAAGTCGTCCACCGGGATGGCGGAGAGCGTCTCGTAGCGAGCCGTGCCGCGCGACCCCAACTCCATCGACACGCGCGCGATGGTCTTCTCGTCAGGCGCCTCGACCACGTTCACGAAGTCGTACCGGCCGAGCACGGCCCACTGGGCTGTCACGGTCACGCCAAGCTGCTCGATCTCCTTGTTTACCTCGCGGATCCGCTGCGGATTGCTCTTCAGCGTCTGCACGCCCTCGGGCGTCAGGGTGCTCAGCATCACGAAGGTGGGCACGGAGGGTCCTTTCGATGGAGTGCGTCGGCGCGGAATGTACCCTCTCGGCATGACTCGCTCTCTGGCCGTCGCGGCGAGCCTGGTGGCGCTCGCGGCTCCCGCCGCCGCCTCGGCGGCCACGCTGACCGTCACCCCGCAGAAGCCCTGCTACAGCACGGGCGAATCCGTGCACCTGATCGGATCGGCGTTCACCCCGTCGGGCAGCGCGAGCATCACGCGCGACGGCACCCCGGTCGGCTCGCTGAACACCGACGCGAACGGCGCCTTCGACGGAGTCCTGACGCTCGCGCAGAACCGGGGCAGCCAGGCGAAGACCTACACCGCCACGGACGGGACCAACCCGACGCTCACCGCCTCGGCGCAGATCACCGTCAGCGCCGTGCGCGTGAGCCTGAAGCCCGTCATGGGAAATCCGCGCCGGCGCCTGCGGATCAGCGCGAAGGGCTTCACCACCGGCAGGACGCTCTGGGCGCACGTCGTGAGGGGCCGCTCCAAGCGCAACCTGAAGATCGGGAGGCTGAGGGGCGCCTGCGGGGACCTGCGGGCGCGTAGGCGACTGCTTCCCCGCAACACGCGGCTCGGCGTCTACACGATCCAGTTCGACACGTTCCGCGGCTACAACGCGAAGCGGCCCGTGCGCGACCGCTACACCATCACCGTGAGCGGCGCGGCGCGCTAGACGCCGCGTGGTGCGCTAGACGCCGGATCCTCGACCGCGCGCGCGAGCGCCGCGCCCAACGCGGTCGAGCTCGCGCCCAGGGCGGCGCAGCCCCTGCGCCTGCCCGCCGGGATCGAGTCGCCGGCCAGCAGGACCGCCGCCACGTCGACGACGTCCGAGAGGATTCCGCCGGCGAGCCAGCCCCTGACCGGCGCGCCGCGGTCGAGCGAGATCAGCACGCCCAGGGCCAGTACCGCGTCGCGCACGCCGAACGCGCGCGCCAGGACCTTGACGGGGCGCTTCCCGGCGTCATCGCCTATCCAGACCCGCCCGGCCAGGCCGGGGGCGAGCACGAACGCCGCACCGACGGCCAGGCGGCCCCCGGCGTGCAGTACGGCGAGGTCGCGGGCGTCCATCGCCCGCGGGACTCTACGCCGCGCCGGCCGGCGCGGCGGCCGGCGCGGCGGCCTCGCGGGCCTTCGTGAAGGCCAGCTCGCCGCCCACCGCGTCCACCAGGATGCGGTCGCCGGGCTGGAACTCGCCCTCGAGCAGCTTCAGCGCCAGCCTGTCCACGAGCTGCTTCTGGATCACCCGCTTGAGCGGGCGAGCGCCGTAGGTCGGGTCGTAGCCGAGATTTCCGAGCAGCGTCCTGGCGTTCTCGCTGAGCTCGACCTCCACGCCGCGCTCACGCACCCGCTCGATCAGCTTCGCCACCTGCAGCTCGACGATCTGGGAGATCTCCTCGCGGGTGAGCTGGTGGAACTCCACGATCTCGTCGAGCCGGTTCACGAACTCGGGCTTGAAGGTGGCGCGCACGCCGTCGAGCCCGCCGGCCACGTTCGAGGTCATGATCACCACGGTGTTCTTGAAGTCCACCGTGCGGCCCTGGCCGTCGGTCAGGCGCCCGTCGTCCATCACCTGGAGCAGCACGTTGAACACATCGCTGTGGGCCTTCTCGAGCTCGTCGAACAGGACGACCGAGTAGGGCCGGCGGCGCACCGCCTCCGTCAGCTGGCCGCCCTCGTCGTAGCCGACGTACCCGGGCGGCGCGCCCACGAGCCGCGACACCGAGTGCCTCTCCATGTACTCGGACATGTCGATGCGCACGATCGCGCCCTCCGAGTCGAACATGAACTCGGCGAGCGCGCGGGCCAGCTCGGTCTTGCCGACGCCGGTCGGACCGATGAACAGGAAGGCCCCGATCGGGCGGTTCGGGTCCTGGAGGCCCGCGCGCGAGCGGCGCAGCGCGTTGGAGACCGCCTCGACGGCCTCGTCCTGGCCGATCACCCGCTCGTGCAGGCGCGCCTCCATGTGGATGAGCTTCGCGACCTCGCCCTCCATCAGCTTCGAGACCGGGATGCCGGTCCACTTGGCGACGACGTCGGCGACGTCCTCGTCGTCGACCTCCTCCTTCAGGAAGGTCGTCTCCGACTGGATCTGCTCGAGGCGCGCCTCCAGGTCCCGGACCTCCTGCTCGAGCCGCGGGATCTCGCCGTAGCGCAGCTCGGCCGCGCGCTCCAGGTTCGCCTCGCGCTCGGCGCGCTCGGCATCGCGGTGGGCCTGCTCCAGGCCCTCCTTGACCGAGCGGATCGCCTCGATGGCCTCCTTCTCGCCCTGCCAGTGCGCCTTCATCTCGTTCGACTGCTCGCGCAGGTCGGCCAGCTCGCGCTCGATCGCCTCGCGGCGCGCGGCGCTCGCGTCGTCCTTCTCCTTCTTGAGCGCCTGAAGCTCGATCTCGAGCTGCTGGATGCGCCGCTCCACCTCGTCGATCTCCGTCGGCATCGAGTCGATCTCGATGCGCAGGCGCGAGGCGGCCTCGTCGATCAGGTCGATCGCCTTGTCCGGGAGGAAGCGGTCCGCGATGTAGCGCTGCGAGAGGGTGGCGGCGGCGATGATCGCCGAGTCCTTGATGCGCACGCCGTGGTGCACCTCGTAGCGCTCCTTGAGCCCGCGCAGGATGGCGATCGCGTCCTCGACGGACGGCTCCGCCACGAACACGGGCTGGAAGCGGCGCTCCAGCGCGGCGTCCTTCTCGATGTGCTTGCGGTACTCGTCCAGGGTCGTGGCGCCCACGGCGCGCAGCTCGCCGCGCGCGAGCATCGGCTTCAGCAGGTTGGCTGCGTCGACCGCGCCCTCCGCGGCGCCCGCGCCCACGATGGTGTGGAGCTCGTCGAGGAAGAGGATGATCCGGCCCTCGGCCTCGGCCACCTCCTTCAGCACCGCCTTCAGGCGGTCCTCGAACTCGCCGCGGTACTTGGCGCCCGCGACCAGCGCGCCGATGTCGAGCGCGATCACGCGCCTGTCGCGCAGCGACTCGGGCACGTCGCCCGACACGATCCGCTGCGCCAGGCCCTCCACGATGGCCGTCTTGCCCACGCCCGGCTCGCCGATCAGCACCGGGTTGTTCTTGGTGCGCCGCGACAGGACCTGGATCACGCGCCGGATCTCGTCGTCGCGGCCGATCACCGGGTCGAGCTTGCCCTGCTCGGCCGCCTCGGTGAGGTCGCGGCCGAAGCGCTCGAGCGCCTGGTAGCGGTCCTCGGGGTTCTGGTCGGTCACGCGGTGGGGGCCGCGGACCTGCTCGACCGCCTCCGCGAGCTGGTCGCGCGAGGAGCCGGCGTCGATGCCGGGCTCCGCCGCGAGCGCCACCAGCAGGTGCTCCGTGGAGACGTACTCGTCGCCCATCCCGCGCGCCTCCTCGTCGGCGTGCTGGAGGAGGCGGATCAGGTCCTGGCCGAGCGCCGGGGCGCTCGCGTCGCCGCTGACCGTGGGCAGGCCGTCGAGGGCCTCGTTGACCAGGCGGCGGACCCGCTCGGGGTCCGCGCCGGCGCGCCGCAGCACGGGGACGACTATGCCGCCGTCCTGCTCGAGCAGCGCTACGAGGAGGTGCTGGGGAGCGACCTCCGGGTTCCGGCGCGCGCCGGCAAGCCGCTGCGCGGCGGCGAACGCCTCCTGGGACTTGACTGTGAATCGATCAGCGTGCATAGAAAATCTAAGTCAGTATATAGCAAGATTAGCAGCCTACCCGCGCGCGCCCACGGGGTCCTGCGAGAGCTTGTTGGCGAGGTAGACCGGGATGATCGACAGCAGGATCAGCATCAGGCCGACCACGTTGACGATCGGCAGCTGGTTCGGCCGCGCGTAGTTGGTGAAGATCCAGATCGGCAGGGTCTGCTCGCTCCCGATCGTGAAGGTGGTGACGATGATCTCGTCGAGCGATAGCGCGAAGGCGAGCAGGCCGCCCGCGACGAGAGCGGTGCGCAGCGTGGGGAACGTGATGTACCGGAAGGTCCTCCACGAGTCGGCGCCGAGGTCCATCGAGGCCTCCTCCAGGGAGGTGCCGCTCCTGCGCAGCCGGGCGACCGCGTTGTTGAAGACCAC
>DASQER010000019.1:0-12697 GCA_035633575.1 Thermoleophilaceae bacterium | reverse complement strand
CCAGCCGGTGATGCCGGGCTTGACCTCGAGGCGGCGGCGCTGGCGCTCCGTGTAGCGGTCCACCTGGTCCTGCACCGTCGGGCGGGGGCCCACGATGGCCATCTCGCCCCTGAGCACGTTCACGAGGTTAGGCAGCTCGTCCAGCGAGAAGCGGCGCAGCATCCTGCCGATGCGCGTGATGCGCGGGTCGCCCTCGAGCACGTAGATGCCGGCGCCCATCGACTCCGCGCCCGGGACCATGGTGCGCAGCTTCCAGAGCTCGAACGGCCGGCCGTCGCGGCCGACCCTGAGTTGCCTGTAGAAGACCGGCCCGCGGCCCTCCAGCCTGATGGCCAGCGCGGCGAGCGCGAGCAGCGGCGCCGTCACGACCAGAAGAGCCGCGGCGAGCGCCAGGTCCAACACTCGGCTCAACGGTGGTTACCGTTCGGGCGCACCGAATGCGGATCCTGTACCTGCATCAGTTCTTCATCACCCGCGCGGGAGTGGGGGGCACGCGCTCCTACGAGTTCGCGCGCCGCTTCGTGGAGCGCGGGCACGGGGTGCGCATGGTAACCGCCGGGAAGGGCTCCCGGACCGTCGAGGGGATCGAGGTCGTGGCCGTGCGCGGCGCGTACTCGGACTACATGAGCGCCACCGCGCTCTCCAACGCGCGGCGCATGCTCGCGTTCGCGCGCTTCGCGCTCGGCGCGACGCTGGCCGCCGTGCGCGGCCCGCGGCCCGACGTGATCTACGCCAGCTCGCCGCCGCTCACGATGGCGTTGCCGGGCCTCGTCGCGGCCGCGCGCTGGCGGGCCCCGCTCGTGTTCGAGGTGCGCGACCTCTGGCCCGAGGCGCCGATCCAGATGGGCGCGCTGCGCAACCCGCTGGCGCAGCGGCTGGCGCGCGCGGTCGAGCGCTGGGTGTACTCGCGCAGCACGCGGGTGATCGCGCTCTCGCCCGGGATCCGCGCCGGCGTGCGCGCTCGGCCGGAGAAGATCGCGCTGGTCCCGAACGCCGCGGACCTGGACCTGTTCCGGCCGGCCCCCCAGCCGGCCGAGTGCCGGATCAGCTACTTCGGCACTCTCGGTGAGGCGAACGACCTGACGGCGCTGATCGAAGCAGCCCGGGCTCTCGAGGACGTGACCTTCGTGATCATGGGCGACGGCAAGCGCCGCGCCGTGTTGGAGCGGTCCGCGCCGTCCAACGTCGTCTTTCGCGGCACCTCGTCGCGCAAGGAGGAGGTCGCGGAGCTGGCGGCGGAGTCGACCGCCTGCCTGACCCTCTTCAAGGACGTGCCCGTGCTCGCGACGAACTCGCCGAACAAGCTCTTCGACACCTTCGCCGCCGGGCGCCCGGCGATCGTGAACATGGACGGCTGGATGCGCGAGCTCGTGGAGGAGAACGCGGCGGGTCTGTACGTGCGCGCCGGCGATGCCCGCGACCTGGCCGAGAAGGTTGCCTGGCTGCGCGACAACCCGGACGAGGCCGAGCGGATGGGCCGCAACGCGCGGACGCTCGCCGAGCGCGAGTTCGGCCGCGACGAGCTGGCCGCCCGCGCGCTCGCCGTGCTCGAGGAGGCGGCGCGCTGATCGAGCTCTCCTACTGCGTGGTGAACACGGGCGGGCGCGACCACCTGCTCGCCTGCCTCGCGGCGATCGAGCGCACCCACCCCGAGGGCGTGCACCACGAGGTGCTCGTGCTCGACAACGCCTCCGGCGACGGCTCGGCCGAGGCGATCCGCGAGCGCCACCCGGAGGTGCGCCTGTTCGCCCTCGAGCGCCGCACCGGCAAGGCGGACAACGACACGCTGCTGCTGAAGGCCGCGCGCGGACGCTACTGCCTGCTCCTCAACGAGGACTCGGAGCTGCGCGAGGGAGCAGTGCGGGCCCTGCTCGACGCGCTCGAGGCCGACCCGGGCGCGGCCGTGGCGGGGGCCCAGCTGCTCACGAGCGGGGGCGAGCCGACCGCGTGCGCGTGGCGGCTGCCGGACATCCCGTGGGCGCTCGCGGCGGCGGTCTTCCGCCACGAGCGCGCCGCGGTCCAGAGCACCGGCACGGAGGTACGCGAGGTCGGCTGGGTGCAGTCGAGCGCCGCGCTGGTCCGGCGAGAGGCGGCCGAGCAGGTCGGCTGGCTCGACGGAGACTTCTTCGTCTACTCCGACGAGACCGACTTCTGCAAGCGGCTCGGCGCCGCCGGCTGGCGCATCCTGTTCGTCCCGACCGCGCGCGCGGTCCACCACGACCAGCTCGGGACCGACTCCGCCGCGATGAGCCGCCGCATCGTTGAGTTCCACCGCAACCGCGATCTGTACTTCCGCAAGCACGGGATGCACCTCACTCGCCTGGTCTGGAAGGCGTGCTGGACCTGGGCTTATCTGGTTCGCGCCGCCGCCGCGGCCGTCCTGCCGGGCCGCGACCCGCGCCGCTACCTGCTGCACGCCCGCCAGGAGCTCTTGCCCGGACGCGGTGAGGGGATTCGCGAGGCGGCGGAGGCCTACAACCGGGGTCTGGCGAATAAGGTCTCCGCGCCCCATGGAGCACGCTGACACCGCCCAACTGGCCGCCGTGGGCGGCGCGCTCGGGTCGGTGCTCGTCCTCCTCGCCCGCGGGCGGCTTCCGCTGCTCGGGGGCCTGCTGCTGCTCGCGGCCGCCGAGCTGGGCCTCGCCTGGTCGCTCGGCGGGGCCCCGCTCGACAGGCTGAGCGGCGCCTCGGGCGCGGCCGCGCTGGCGCTCGCGATCGTCGCTGCCGGCGGCGCGGCGGCCCTCTTCGCGCGCCGGCCCGCGATCGTCCCCATCGCGGTGCTCGTGACCGCGCCGCTGCGGCCGCCGCTCTCCTTCGACAGCTCGAGCGCGCTGCTCGTGCAGATCGCCGACGACGGGCGGCTCGGGCGGCTGCTGCCGCTCTACTTCGTGCTGGCGGCCGCCGCCGCGGCGCTCGGCTGGCGCACGCTGCGCGGCGGCGAGGTGCGAGCGCTGCCCACCAGGGTCGCGCTTCCCGCGGCTCTCTTCTTCGCGTTCGCCTGCTGCTCGCTGCTCTGGGCCGACGACGTGGAGGCCGGGACGAACCTGCTGGTGTTCTTCACGCTGCCGTTCGTCGCGCTGCTCGCGACGGTCGCGCGCGCAGATCTCCCCGGGTGGGTCCCGCGAGCGCTGGCAGCGACCGCGCTGGCGCTGGCATCGCTGTTCGCCCTGGTCGGGCTCTGGCAGGCGGCCACCCACGAGCTGTTCTTCTACGCACCCAACCTCGCCGCCTCGAACGCCAACACGGACTACTTCCGGGTGACCTCCCTCTTCGGCGACCCCAACCTCTACGGCCGCCACCTCGTGCTCGGAATCGGCGTGGCGCTGGCGCTGCTCGCCACGCGCCGCTGGCGCGCGTGGCCGCTGATCGCGCTGCTCGCCGTCATGTGGGCCGGCCTCTTGTTCTCATACTCGCAGTCGAGCATGGCGGCGCTGCTCGTGATCACGCTCGCGCTCGCCCTGGCCACGGGCGACAGGCGGATGCGCGGGGCGGTGGCGCTGCTGGCGCTCGCGGCCGTGGTGGTGGCGTGCGGCTACGCGGCCGTGCAGGTGGCGGACGGTGAGTCCTTGAACAAGATCACGAGCGACCGCACCGACCGCGTGGAGGATGCCGTGCGAGTGATCGAGAAGCACCCGGTGGCGGGGGTCGGGATCGCCGGCCAGCCGCGCGCGAGCCGGCTGCTGGCCGGCAGCGACCGGCCGACGCCGAACTTCGTGTCCCACACCACGCCGCTCACCGTCTTCGCCGAGCTCGGTGTGATCGGCCTGGCGCTGTACGCCTGGCTGCTGGTAGGCGGCGCCAGGCTGGTACTGGAGGTGCGGCGACGCGACGAGGCGCTGGGCCTCGCGCTCGGGGCGGCCTTCATCGGGCTGTTCGTGCACGCGCTCTTCTACAGCGGCTTCCTCGAGGACCCGCTCACCTGGCTCGTGATCGGGATCGCTACCGCCTACTGCGCGCAGCCGCGCGTGGCGTCGGCGCCGGAGGCGGCCACGGCGTGACCGAGCGCGAGGCCTGGGTGCTGACCGCCGTTCTCTTCGTGCTCGTCGCGATAACGCTTCCCGAGCTGGGATCGGGGGCCTGGCACTTCCGTCCGCCGGCTGTGGATCCGCAGGGTGCGCTTGCCCCACTCGTGCGTGCGGCCGGTGAGGAGTGGGATGTCGGCATCGCCCGCGCGGCGGCTTTCGTCGCCGGCCTCCTCTGCGGGGCCTTCGCCGTCCTCCTGCTGGCGCGGCGCCCGCGCACGCTGCCGCGCTGGACGGGCATTGCGCTGGTGCTGGCCGTGGGGCTGCTGCTCGCCGCCCCGTCCACGCTGCTCCAGCTCGGGCTGCGCGACTCCACGGCCCCGTGGTTCTTCACCAACGACTCCACCTACCAGGTCGAGCTGGGCGGCGAGCTCGTGCTCGACCTCGACAACCCCTACGGCCACGACTACCGAGAGTCGGGGCTCGAGCGCTTCTACACCCGCGACGGGAGCGTCTCTGAGCGGGTGCGAGAGCACGAGGTGGCGCTCGAGCACTTCGCCTACTTCCCGGGCGCTGTGGTGAGCGCGGCGGTGTGGCGGCTGCTGCCCGAGCCGTTCGACGACTACCGGCTGCTGGTCCTGCTCGCCACGCTGGCGCTGCTGCCCGCGGCGCTCTACTTCCGCGGCCCGCTCGGGTGGCGCCTGGTTCTGGGCGCGGTGCTCGTGTGCAACCCGATCGCCGTGCGCTCGGCTTGGTTCGGGCAGAACGACGCGCCCAGCCTGCTGCTCATGGTCCTGGCGTTCGCGCTCGTGACGCGCCGGCGCTTCGTCTGGGCGGCCGCCGCCCTCGCCGGGGCGATCCTGCTGAAGCAGTTCGCGATCGTCGCGCTTCCGTTCCTCGTGTTGATGGTCCCGCACGAGGAACGGAAGCGCGCCGGGCTCGTGTTCGTGGGCGTCCTCGCGGCGGGGATCCTGCCCTTCCTGATCGCCGATCCGGTCGCGTTCTACGACGACACCGTGAAGTACGGCGCCGGCACCTACAGGATCGTGGGCTACGGGCTGTCGGCGATCCTGATCCGGCTGGGCATCCTCGACGACCGCGACGGCAGCTATCCCTTCGCTCTGGTCGCGCTGCTCACGTGGGTGCCGCTGACGGTGTGGCTGCTGCTCGCGCAGCGGCGAGCGCAGGAGCTCTGGGTGGGCGCGGCCGGGTTCGCGATCTCGATCCTCTGGCTGATGTTCATCGCCCGCACCTTCAACAACTACTACCTCGCCTGGCCGATGACCGGTGCGATCGTGGCGGCACTCGTGGCGTTAGGCTCGCCACGTGCGCCCGATCGACCTCGCCCCGGGTGAGGCGATCCTCCACGAGGGGGATCCGTCGCGCTGCGTCGTGCTCCTGCCCGGCGTGCGCTACTTCAGCCAGGCGCCGCTGCTGTGGTTCGCGCGCGAGGCCGCGCAGGCGCGCGGCTGGTCGGCGCTCGAGCTGAGCGAGCGAGCGCCGCAGGGACAAGACCCGTTCGACTGGATGCGCGACCGCGCCCAGCGCGCGCTGGAGGCCACGGATGCGGACCTGGTCGTGGTCGTCGGGAAGTCGCTCGGCAGCGCCGCCGCGCCGCTCGTGTCCGGCCCCGCGGTCTGGTTGACGCCATTGCTCACGAGACCGGACGTCGCAGCGGCTCTGGCAGCCGCCGGCGCGCCCACGCTCGTCATCGGCAGCCCTGACGACCCGAGCTGGGGCCAGGGCAGGGTGCCCGACAACGACGCGCTCGAGACGCTCGAGCTCCCCGGCCTGGATCACTCGCTTCAGGTCGAGGGCGACCCGCTCGCGTCCCTGGATGTGCTCCGCACGGTCACCGAGAGGATCGGCGCTTTTCTCGACGGCGCGGCGTGAACGCGAACTCGCTCGAGCGGCCCGTGATGTAGATGCGGTCGTTGTCGGCGACCACCGGGTTCGCGTACTTGCCGGCCGGGAAGCGCCACACCCGCTTGCCGTCGCTCGCACGCACCGCGTGGGTGGAGTCGAGCCCGCGGGCGACCGAGCGCTGCGCCTCGGAGCCGCAGGTCGAGCAGACGGCGTAGTACACAAGCCCGTCCATCACCGTCGGGGCCGCGTGCACGGCGCCCTTGGCGTCGATGTTCCAGCGCACGTCCCCCGTGGCGGCGTCGAGCGCGTAGAACCTGCCGTCATAGGTGCCGACGAACACCCTGCGCCCGTAGACCGCGGCCGCGCCGTAGATGTAGCTGCCGAGCGGGCGCGCCCAGAGCAGCTTCCCGGTCTTCGCCCCGAACACGTACATCGTCCCGTCCGTGTTGCCGATGTAGACCCGGCCGTAGGCCACGGTCGGCGTGGCGTACCAGAACTCGCGCGAGCCGAAGCGCGACTGCGACTGCGCGCTCCACAGCTGCTTGCCGGTCTTGGCGCTGAGCGCGTAGAGCGTGCCGCCGTCCGAGGCGATGAAGATGCGCCCGCGCCAGTACGCCGCGGAGGTGTTCACCTCGTTGTCGGCCTGGAAGCGCCAGATGCGGCGGCCGGTCTTCGCGTTGATCGCGTGCACGCCGTGGTCCCACGAGCCGACGTACAGGCGGTTGCCTCGCAGGAGCGGCGACGACTCGACCGGCGCCGTCCTGTAGCGCCAGCGCTCCCGCCCCGTATCGGCGTCCCACGCCACCACGAAGCCGTCGGCGCCGGCCTGGCCCTGGGCGCACTCCACGCGGTGCATGTAGGCCTGGTAGACGACGCCCTTGCCGATCGTCGGCGACGAGGCGGCGCAGCGCTCGAGGCTCTTTCGCCAGTCGACCTTGCCGGTCTCGGCGTCGAGCGCAAAGAAGAGGCCCTTCTGCTGGGCGAGATAGACGCGCCCGTAGCCCACGGACGGCGGGAACTCGAGCGTGTCGTGCGCGTCGATCGTCCACAGGCGCCGGTACGGGGGCCGGTGGTCGTACGGCGAGACGTGCTGGCGCGCGTTGTCGAACCCGTAGGTCGGCCAGGGCCGCGGGTCGTCCTTATCCGGAGGCGGCTTCGGCTCCTCGGTCGTCACGAACTCCTCCGTGGCGGAGCCGCGCTTCTCCAATGGCTCGTTCTGGCTGCGAACGTACAGGCCTATCGCGACCGCGAGGACGATCGCGACAAGCCCGCCTCCCAGCAGCAGGCGTCGTCGGGTCACCGCGCGCAGGATGGCAAAAAGCGTCCGAGCGGTCTCAGGTGCTTCCGCCGGCCGAGAGCATGCGCCAGATGCGCTTTGTCACTTGCGGCAGCTCTAGGCTGAGCGCCGACTCCTCCAGCTCCCGGGCCCACTGCGGGGTGCCCGCGCGCAGCACGATCCCGCCGCCGAGGCCGATGGCGAGGAAGGCCGGCTGGCCCGGGTCACGGCCCGCCGCGGTGATGCGGCGCGCGCCGCTCGGGAGGCCGCGGGACGCCTCGAAGACCGTGAACTCCCCGACGAACCCGGACAGGCCCTCGAAGAGGCCGAGGCCGTCCTCGAAGACCGTGAGCGGGGCCGGGCTCGTGCGCACCAGCTCCGTCTGCTCGCCGAACGCGTTCTCGCGGCGCGGCTTCGACGGGTTGCGGGCCGTGTCGCCGCGCAGCTCCACCGAGCGCCTGAAGGAGTCGGCCCCGAACGCTGCCACGCGGCCGCCGTCCGCAGCGTAGTCGCGCAGCCGCCGCAGCAGCTGCTCCGGAAGCCACAGCTCACTTCCCGCGAACGCCACTCCCGGTGCGTTTCCGAGCGCGGGCCCCTCGCGGCGGGCAAGAGCGACGTCCGTGGTGAGGTCGTAGGCGAGCCGCTGGCGGTCGAGCCAGCGCAGCAGCGGCGAGACCTCCGAGTCGAAGCGCGGCGGCAGGCCGCCGCCCGCGAACGGGCGCTCCAGCCGCACGGCACGGGCGAATGGGAGCCTGTCGGCGAAGCCGTCGGCATCGTCGTCCACCCGGTTCAGGCCCTGCCACGTGAGCGCGGGAAGCACGACGAGCGGGCGGGACCGGCCCGCCGCGCGCCTGGGCGGCAGGCCCGCCACGGCCAGCGGCCAGACTGCGCGCTGGCGGCCGGCTCGGACCCGGACCAGGTACACGCCGGTCCTTGTCTTGCTCGGGATGTGGATCCGGAACCGCCCGCCGACGCGAGCGCCGCGCAGCACCGGCTTCGGGTCGCCGAGGCGGGACACCACCCACTCGAAGCTGCGGTCCACCGGGCCGACCTCCAGGTGCGCCATCGCCCCGGCGGTGACGGCGGAGAGCGGCCCGCGCAGGGTGAAGCCGCGCACGGACACCCCTGTGCGCGAGCGCGCCGAGCGCGCGCGCGGGATCTCGGCCGGCGCCACCGCCGGGTTGCCGGCGCGGTCGCGCACCGTCACGGTGAAGGCGTAGTCGCCCTCGGGCGCGGGCTCGGTGCGACCCTCGCCGGCGATCACCTGCCCGTCCCAGACACCCGCTCGTGCGCGGTTGCCGCGGAAGCGCCGCACCACGTGCGGCGCGCCGTCGCCGGTGCGGAACACGCGGAACTCGGGCGCCCTGTTGGCCGGGCCGCGATAGCGCAGCCGCACGCTCGGGGTCTGGCCCGGCACCCCCGCGGCGATCATGGAAGGCTGCGCAGAGAGCAGCGTCGCTCGCGGAGGCCGGCGGTCGACCGAGATCTCCTTGACCGAGTCGATCACCCGGCTCTCGTCGCGCCGGACGACGCGCATGCGGTAGGTCCCGTCCGGCACCAGGTTGCCGCCGTCGTCGCGCCCGTCCCAGGTGAAGCGGTGCTTCGAGTCGCCCGCGAGGCGGCGGCCGCCGACGATGCGGCGCACCTCGTTGCCCGCGGCGTCCACGACCAGGAAGGTCACGCTGGCCGGCTCCGAGAGGTCGAAGCCCACCTCCGTGGTGTCGCGGTAGTCGTCGCCGTTCGGAGAGAAGTGCGCCGGCTTCGTGGCAAAGCGGAGCACGAGCGGGAAATCGCCCTTCAGCTGCTGGGTTGCAAAGAACGCGGCGACGGTCGCGACCACGAGCACCGCGAACACCGCCCGGACCAGGGGCCGGGTCATGGGGAGCCGGACCCTAGAGAATGCCCTGCATGCGAGTGCACCTGATCGACCCGTCCGGGGACGTGATCCCCTACGACCACGCGCTGGCCGGCGCCCTGGCGCGCCGCGGGGTGGACGTGGAGCTCGTCACGTCGCGCTTCGTGCACGGGCCGCCGCCGGTGCCGCTCGGCTACGAGGTGAGCGAATCGTTCTACCGGCTCGCCACCCGGCTGGGCGCCGGCGCGCCGCGCCGGCGCCGGGCGCTGAAGCTCGCGGAGCACGTGCCCGACATGCTGCGCTACCGCCGCCAGGCGCGCGCGGCCGACGTGCGCCACTTCCAGTGGCTCCCGCTCGAGCGCATCGACGCCCACCTGCTCCCTGCCGCGCGCCCGCGCGTGCTCACGATGCACAACGTGATCCGGCGCGAGGCCGTGGACCTGCGGCTCGCGCGCCGGATGGACGCCGTGATCGTCCACACGAGGCACGGGGCGGAGCTGCTCGCCGGCGCGGAGAACGTGCACGTGATCCCGCACGGCGCCTTCGAGCACCTCACGCGCCAGTCGCACGAGGAGCCCCTGCCACCCGAGCTCGCTCGGGTGGAGGGGCCGGTGGTCCTCTACTTCGGGGTCGTGCGCCCGTACAAGGGCGTCGACGTGCTGGTCGAGGCCTTCCGGCAGGTCGAGGGCGCGGAGCTGTGGGTGGTGGGTCGCCCGCTCGGGGTGTCCATGGAGCGGCTGCGCCGGCTCGCTCCGTCTGGCAGGGTGCGCTTCGTCGAGCGCTACGTGACCGACTTCGAGCTGCCCGCCTTCTTCCGCCGCGCGGACGTCGTGGCCCTGCCGCACCGCAACGTCGACGTGTCCGGGGTGCTGTTCGCGGGCCTCGCGTTCGGCAAGGCGATGGTGATGAGCGATGTGGGCGGGTTCCGGGAGTTCGTGGGGGAGCACGGGGCCGGCCGGCTCGCGGCGGGCGGCGATCCCGATGCGCTGGCCGAGGCGATCAACGCGTTGCTGGCCGACCCGGACGAGCGCCGCCGGCTCGAGGAGCGGGCCACCACGGCCGCCGCGGGGCCCTACTCCTGGGACCGCATCGCCGAGCAGACCGTCGCGGTCTACGAGCGGGTGCTGTCGTGAGAGCCGTCTTCATGGCGAAGTGCAAGCGCTCGGCGGCGCGGGCGCTCGACTGGCTCGCCGGCGAGGGCTGCGAGGTGGTGGCGGTGGTGGCGTCCGAGCCGGACCGCTTCACCCGCGAGGAGCAGCGCGTGGACCTGGTGGCGGAGCGCCACGGACTCCCGCTCGTGACCGACGACGAGCTCTACGCGGACCCGCCCGAGGACGTGGACGTGGTGATCTCCTTCCTGTTCTGGAAGCTGATCCGCGAGCCGCTCGTGTCGCTGGGCCGGATCGGCTGCCTCAACTTCCACCCCGCTCCGCTGCCGGACCTGCGCGGACTCGGCGGCTACAACATCGCGATTCTGGAGGGCATGAGCGAGTGGGGCGTCTCGTGCCACTTCGTGGACGAGGACTTCGACACCGGCGACCTGGTCGAGGTGGAGCGCTTCCCGATCGACCCCGACTCGGCGACCGCGTTCTCGCTCGACCTCGAGAGCCAGGAGCGGCTCCTCGCGCTCTTCCAGCGCGTGATGGCGCGGGCGCTGGCCGGGGAGGAGCTGCCGCGCACTCCCCAGGGGCGCGGGCGCTACGTGGACCGCGCGGAGCTCGAGGAGCTGCGCCGCGTGCGCCCGGGCGACGACCTCGATCGCAAGCTGCGCGCCTTCTGGTACCCGCCCTACCCGGGTGCGGTCGTCGAGCTGGACGGGCGCGAGCTCACGCTCGTCGATGAGCAACTGCTTGCAGAGGTCGCGGAGGCCTACCGCGACTCGGGAATGGTGCCGTAGGCTCACTCGGATGAGCTGCGCGGCCTGCGGCACGGAGAACCCGGAGGGCGCACGCTTCTGCATGGGCTGCGGCGCCGCGCTCGAGCGCACATGCCCGAGCTGCGCCGCGCCGGCGCCGCCGGAGGCCCGCTTCTGCATGAGCTGTGGCGGGGCCCTCGACGGCGAAGCGCGCCCGAGGCCCGAGCCGTCCGCCCCGCCCGAGGAGCGCCGCCAGGTGACGGTGCTGTTCGCCGACCTCTCCGGCTACACGGCGTTCGCCGAGCGCATGGACCCCGAGGCGGTGAAGTCGCTCGTGGACCGGGTCCTGCTGCGCCTCAGCCAGGAGGTCGAGCGCTACGGCGGCACGGTGGACAAGTACATCGGCGACAACGTGATGGCTCTCTTCGGCGCCCCGGTGGCGCACGAGGACGACACCGAGCGCGCGCTACGCGCAGGGCTGGGGATGCAGGACGCGATGGGCGAGGTGAACCAGGGTCTACCGGCCGGCGTCCACTTCGAGCTGCGCGTGGGCGTGAACACGGGCGAGGTGCTGGCCGGCGCGGTGGGCGAGGCCTACACCGTCGTGGGCGACACCGTGAACGTGGCGTCCAGGCTGCAGAGCGCGGCGCGGCCTGGCAGCGTGACGGTGGGCGAGCGCACCATGCGGGCCACCGACGCGGCCGTTCGCTACGAGGAGCTCGAGCCGCTCGCGCTGAAGGGGAAGGCCGAGCCCGTGCCCGCCTGGGAGGCGGTGGGCCTGATCGCCGAGCACTCGGTGCGCCGCGTGGGGCCGGCGCGCGAGTCCCCCCTGATCGGGCGCCAGCAGGAGCTGGCCGCGCTCGACACGCTCTACGAGCGCGTGGTACGCGAGGGCAGGTCCCATCTCGTGACGATCGTCGGCGAGGCCGGCGTGGGCAAGTCGCGCCTTCTGCGCGAGTTCGAGCGCCGCCTCCACCGGCATCCCTCGGCTCCGACCGTGCGCACGGGCCGCTGCCTGCCCTACGGCAGCGGCATCGTGTTCTGGGCGCTCGGCGAGGTGCTGCGGGAGGAGTGCGGGATCGTCGATTCGGACTCGTCCGAGCAGGCCTGGGGCAAGCTGCGCTCCTATGTCGGCGACCTGATGGGCGAGCACGGCAAGGACTCGGATCGCGAGGCGGCCCTGATCGGCCGCCTGCTCGGCGTGGACGTGCCACCCGAGCTCGTGCCGGACGAGGACGACCCGGAGCGAATGCGCGAGGCGTTCCTCGCGGCCCTGCGCGGTGGCATCGAGGCGATCGCGATCCGGCGTCCGTTCGTGATCGCGTTCGAGGACATCCACTGGGCCGACGACGGGATGCTCGACGCAATCGAGCACCTCGCGCAGTGGGTGCGCGCACCGCTCATGCTGGTCTGCCTCGCCCGGGACGAGCTGCTCGACCGGCGCTCGAGCTGGGGCGGCGGCCGGCGCTCGGCCACGCAGCTGCTGCTGGACCCGCTGAACGACGAGCACAGCCGGGAGCTCGTGCGCGCGCTGCTCCCGGAGGGGGACGAGGTGGTGCCGGCGGTGGCCGAGCGCTCGGGCGGCAACCCGCTCTTCGCCGAGGAGATGGCGCGCCGGATCGCCGAGGAGGGAGGCGCGGAGGCCGCCCAGCTGCCCGACACGGTGCAGGCGGTGCTCGCCGCCAGGCTCGACTCGCTCGAGCCGTTCGAGCGGCGGCTCGTGCAGCAGGCCGCCGTGGTCGGCCGCACGTTCCCGGAGGGCTCGCTGGCCACGCTGGCACGGTCGGAGGGCCGAGACCTCGGGCGGGCGCTGATGACGCTCCAGGAGAAGGACATCCTCGCCCCGGCGGCGGAGGGCCCGCTGGTGGGAGAGCGCGAGCTGG
>DASQER010000018.1:0-7517 GCA_035633575.1 Thermoleophilaceae bacterium | reverse complement strand
CGTTGTGCTCCTCGAGGTGGTCCTGGAGCTGCTCCGCGCCGGCCACCATGGTGCGGAACTTCAGGCAGGAGAAGGACCTGCCCCCGATCCCCGGCCGCTCCGAGCGGTAGAAGACGGGACCGCGCGAGCTCAGCTTGATCGCGAGCGCAGCGACGAGCATCAGCGGCGAGAGCACCACCACGAGCATCGCGGCGCCAACCAGGTCGAACGTCCGCTTCACGGCGAAGTCCACGCCCTCGAAGACCGGCGGCTTCAGCTCGAAGAGCGGCAGCGCCTGGCCTGGCACGAACTCGACCCGGTCCATCAGGATCTCCATCGTGGAGGGGGCCACGCGCACCCGCACGCCCTGCCGGTGGCAGCGGTCCACCAGCTCGACGGCCTCCTCCTCGGGGAAGTCGGCGTCGGCGATCAGCACCTCGTCGATCGCGTCGAAGTGACGCTCCAGCTGCTCGAGCGAGCGGAAGTCGCGCAGGCCGTCCATGAGCGCGACCGGCGTGCGAGCCACGAATCCGTAGGGCTCGATCTCGCGGCTGTCGCGCAGCGCGTGCGAGACGGCCTGGATGTTCGCGCCCGAGCCCACGAGCACCGCTCGGCGGCGGTACCCGGCGGCGCGCAGGATGGCGCCGCTCACGCGCTCGAACGCCCAGCGGAACGCCGACACGTAGATCAGCGCGAAGAAGAGCGCCCCGTAGAAGATGTAGTACGACTGGAAGTCCTCCCCCTCCAGCAGCGCGTAGACGAGCACCGCGACGGTGGTCTGGAAGAGCGACGCGATCACACGCGGGAGGCCCGGCCGCTGCGCCCGCTCCCGGTAGAGCCCCGAACGGCCGAACAGCAGCAGCATCACGAGGCCGCCGAGCGGGAGGTAGTCGACGGCCTGGGCCCACATCTGGCCCATCTGGTCCGGGTGGCGCAGCGCCGTCTTCACGATCAGCGCGGTGTAGATCGCGAGGAACAGCCCGGCCAGGTCGAGAGCCGCGAGCGAGGTCACGCGCACGAGCGCACGCGCGATGTCGAACCTGAGCAGCCCCCCGAGCAGGGGCCTGCCCGCCCGCACGTCGCGCTCAGGCAGCGCGAGCGGCTCGACTTCCTGCAGCTCTTTGACCAGTCCGTTCGGCACTAGCTCGATTCCGTGGGCACGTAGTGAAACAGTTGAGGGGGGCGAATGTAGCGGCCCCCGGCCGCTCTGAGCGCAGCCCACCAAAAAGCGCGCACTTTGCGGGGTCCGATCCGACGCCGGGGGGCGAGACGGTGGAGGATCGCCCCTGAAACCTCGTGCTGATGAAGAGACGCGGCACCCGGCCCGCCCGGGGCGAGATCGACGAGGCGGCCCTCGAGCTGCTCGCACGGCACGGCGCCCAGATCCTCGCGACCGCGCGCCGCTACGCCGTCACCCCCGAGGACGCCGAGGACGCGTACCAGCGCGGGATCGAGATCCTGCTGACGAAGGCGCCCAGCACGAGCGAGGACGAGCTGATCCCCTGGCTCAAGACAGTGGTGAAGCACGAGGCGTTCGCCCTGCGCCGCCAGCGCGAGCGCCACTCTCCCGTAACCGACGACGGCGAGTTGCGCGACCGGCCCGCGCCGACCGCCGTCACCCACGAGCAGGCGGAGCACCTCGAGCGGCTGCGCCAGGGCGCCGAGGCGCTCGGCCACCTGAAGCCGCACGAGATCCGCGCCCTGGTGCTGAAGGCGGAGGGCTTCTCGTATCGAGAGATCTGCGCGATGACCGGCTGGTCGTACACGAAGGTGAACCGGCTTCTCACCGAGGGCCGCCAGGCCTTCCTGCGGCGCGTGTCCGGCATCCAGCGCGGCGCCGAGTGCGCGCGCTACGAGCCGCTGCTGTCCGCCCTGGCCGACGGCGAGGCGAGCCCGGAGGACCTGACGGTCCTGCGCCCGCACATGCGCACCTGCCTGAGCTGCCGCGCGCGGCTCCGGGAGTTCCGGGCGATGCCCGAGCGGGTGGCGGCGCTCGTCCCGCCGGCCGCCCTGGTGGCGGCGGACGGCGGCGGGCCGCTGCGCAGCCTCCTCGAGTCCATGGTCGGGCTCGGCGACCGCTTCCACGGAGCGGCAGAGCTGGCAACCGGTCAGAAGATCGCCGCGGTCGCCGCCTCCGCCGCCGCGCTGGCCGGGGGCGGCACCGCGATCGACCAGTTCGCGAACCACCAGGGCCCGCCACGGCCCGAGTCGGTGCAGCAGGTGGACGCTCAGCAGGTCAAGGAGGAGGTCCCGGTGGAGACCGCGCCGGTCGCCGAGACGCCACCCGTCGACGCCGCACCCGAGCCGGCGCCGGCACCCACCCAGGAGCCGCCACCACCGCCACCCGACCCGGCCAACGAGTTCGCGCCCGGCGGCCCCGCGCCCACACCGGCCCCCGAACCGCCACCGCAGCAGGCCGGCAGCACCTTCGCCCCGGCCGGCGCCGGAGGAGGCGGCGGATCGGGCAGCGGCGAGTTCGCGCCGTAAGACGAGGTGGGCCATCGGAGTGGCGCTATTCGCAACCGAGATGGCCCACTTCAGGTCGCGGCCGGGCGGAGCGCGCTCGTCGAGGCGTCGGGCGGCCGGCTAGTACTCGGAGTCGTCGAGCTGGCCCACGCCGGCCATCCGGCGGCGGGCCGTCGGCGTGCTTGGCTCCACGTGCAGGGGGTCCGGGTCGGGGTCCGGCTCCGGCGGGCTCAGGCGCGCCGCTCGGATCGGCTCCAGGGCCTCGCGCAGCGCCGTCTCGGTCGAGCGGCGGCGCACCCGCTCAACGACCTCGCGGATGCGCGTGAGCACTCGCAGGCGGGCACCGGCCAGCAGCAGGAGCACTCCGAGCGCGAGGTAGGCGAGCGCATCCCAGCCGGTGCGGGGCAGCGCTCCGCCGGTCTCGGCGCCGGGTTGCTCGGCGCCTGGCTGCTCGGGCGTGGGCTGCTCCGGCGCTCCTGGCTCCTGCGGCTCCTCGGGATTGCCAGGCTGCGGCTCGCCGGTGGGCGGCTCCGGCTCCTGCGCGAACGCGGCGGAGGCCAGCGCCAGCGAGAGCGGCAGCGAGAGAGCGAAGAGGGTGGCGGCCAGGACCGCCGCGACGGACATGCGATGCATCCCCGCCAGTTCGTGCCGGCGACCGGCGGCCCTCCTGGGTGCAAGCGATCGTGCGGCCCCTCAGCCCGGCGGGGTTCCCTCCACCCAGCGCTCCTCGCCGCCCTCGATCTCCTTCTTCCAGATCGGCGCCTCGGCCTTGACCCTGTCGATGATCTCGCGCGCCCCCGCGAACGCCTCGCCCCGGTGCGGCGCGGACACCGCCACGATCACGCTCGGCTCGGAGAGCGGCACCTCGCCCACGCGGTGCTCGACGGCCGCGGCGCACAGGCCGTGGCGCTCGAGCGCCTCCAGCGCGATCGCGGCCATGCGCTCCTCCGCCATCTCGGCGTAGGCCTCGTACTCGAGGCGCTCCACCTCGCGGGTTACGCCGGAGAACGTCACCACCGCGCCGGCCCGCGGGTCGCGCACGCGGGCGGCCAGGGCGTCCAGCGAGAGCGGCTCGGCGCTCACGCGCACCCACGGGGCGGCCGCCGTCGAGCCTCCGCTCACAGGCGGGATCAGGGCGAGCTCGTCGCCCGGGTCCAACACGTGGTCTCCGTCGGCGTACTCGCGGTTCACCGCCATCACGAGCGGGATCCCCTCGGCCAGGGGGGCGAGCGACTCGCTGGCGAGCGCGTCGCGCACGCGCGCGCCCTCCGGCAGCTCGAGCGTCAGCTCCGGGACGCCGGCGCGCTCGCGCAGCATCGCGAACAGGCGGACTGTGACCTCCACGCCGCTGATGCTACGCCGGGACGGCGTCCCGGCGGGCGAGCGTCCACGCCGAGACCACGCCGCCGATCGCACCGAACAGGTGTCCCTGCCACGAGATTCCCTCCTGCGGCTCGAGTCCGCCCAGCAGGGCGCCGCCCCACACCAGCGCCACGACCAGGCCGATTGCTATCTGGCCTGCCCGCCGGTTGAACCAGCCGCGCACGATCAGGTAGGTCGAGAACCCGAAGACCACCCCGCTGGCGCCGACGTGGATCGACCCCTCCGCGGCGACCAGCCAGGTGCCGAGCCCGCTCACGAGCGCGACGATCGCGAACACGGCCAGCAGGCGTCGCGCTCCCTCGAGCGCGACGACGAGGCCCATGACGACGAACGGGATCGTGTTGGCGACGAGATGCGCGAAGCCCACGTGCAGGAAGGGCGCGGTGACCACGCCGTCGAGCCCGTCCAGCTCGCGCGGCTCGATGCCGTAGCGGTCGAGCCGGTGGTCGACGACCACGTCCACGATCTCGACCGCCCACATCAGGGCAACGATCGCAAGCAGGATCTTGGCCGCGTCGCTCATTCGCCGAACCGTATCCTTGGACGCCCATGGCCACGACCCCCGAGCAGAAGCCGAGCATCGCGCCGATCGTCGGTCCCGAGGACGAGCGCCGCTTCACCGATTCCGGGATCGAGATCCAGCACCGCTACGGCCCGGACGACGTGGCGCCCGGCGTGGAGGAGCGCCTCGGCGAGCCGGGGGCGTACCCCTTCACCCGCGGGATCCACCCGGACATGTACCGCGGGCGCACGTGGACGATGCGCCAGTACGCGGGCTACGCCAGCGCGAAGGAGACGAACGAGCGCTTCCACTACCTGATCGAGCACGGCTCGACGGGGCTCTCGATGGCGTTCGACCTCCCGACCCAGCTCGGGCGCGACTCCGACGACCCGCTCTGCGAGGGCGAGGTCGGCCGCACGGGCGTGGCCATCGACACGATCGACGACATGCGCCGCGTGTTCGACGGCATCCCGCTCGACCAGGTCTCGACCTCGATGACCATCAACGCCCCGGCGGCCGCGCTGCTGCTGCTGTACGAGCTGGTGGGCGAGGAGCAGGGCGTCGCGGCCGACCAGCTGACCGGCACGACCCAGAACGACGTGCTGAAGGAGTACATCGCCCGCGGGAACTTCATCTACCCGCCCGGGCCCGCGATGCGCCTCACCACGGACCTGTTCGCCTACTGCCGCGAGCGCATCCCGAAGTGGAACACGATCTCGATCTCCGGCTACCACATGCGCGAGAAGGGCTGCTCGGCCGTGCAGGAGGTGGGCTTCACACTCGCCAACGCGATCGCGTACGTGCAGGCCGCCATAGACGCCGGGCTCGAGGTGGACGAGTTCGGGCCGCGGCTCGCCTTCTTCTTCAACGGCCACAACAACGTCTTCCAGGAGGTGGCCAAGTTCCGGGCCGTCCGAAAGATGTGGGCCGAGATCATGCGCGACCGCTTCGGGGCGAAGGACGAGCGCTCGCTGAAGATGCGCTTCCACACGCAGACCGGCGGCGTGACGCTCGCGGCGCAGCAGCCGCACAACAACATCGTGCGCGTGGCGCTCCAGGGCTTCGCGGCGGTGGCGGGCGGCACGCAGTCGCTGCACACGAACGGGTTCGACGAGGCGCTCGCGCTGCCGAGCGAGACGGCCGCGCGCATCGCGCTGCGCACCCAACAGATCCTGGCCCACGAGTCAGGGGCGGCCGACACCGCCGACCCGTTCGCCGGCTCCTACTTCGTGGAGGCCCTCACCGACGAGATCGAGGAGGCGGCCCAGGCGCTGATCGACCGCGTGGAGGAGATGGGCGGCTCGGTGAACTGCATCCCGTTCATCCGCGCCGAGGTGGAGGAGTCGGCCTGGGGCTACGAGGAGCGTTACCGCCAGAAGCAGGACATCGTCGTCGGCGTGAACGAGTACGTGAGCGATCAGGTGGACGAGGTCGAGATCCTGCGCGTCGATCCCGAGTCCGAGCGCCACCAGCTGGAGCGCCTCGAGGCGTTCAAGGCCGACCGCGACCAGGCGCTGGTGGACCAGCGGCTGGAGGAGCTCCGCGGGGCCTGCGGGACCGACGCCAACCTGCTCGAGCCGATGCGCGCGGCGCTGAAGGACCGCGCCTCGCTCGGCGAGGTCTGCGGCGTCATGCGCGAGGAGTTCGGGGAATACTCCGAAGCCTGAGCCGGAACGCCGCGGCCGCGCGCTTCGAGAGCCGCTTGACCCAGATCCTGATCGAACCCGAGGCCTGGAAGGTGTGGGCGCTGCTCGGCTCCGACTCGTGGCTGCGGTCGAGCGAGATCTCCTGGGTCCAGGTGTGCTTGAAGGAGCCGTCCCGGCGCGGCCTGAAGGCGCCCCGCGGGATGAGGGTCTCGTCCGGCGACGCGCCGTCGTAGAGGCTCATCCCGTGCGCGCCGACGTGACAGCCGGCGAGCAGATCGAAGAAGCCGTGGCTCACCTGGAAGCCGCGGCTCGAGCTGAGATATAGGCCCACGCTGGGATCGCGCACCCAGCCGACCGCGCCGCGCGTCGGCGGCCGGCATTGCGGCGTCTCCTGCAGCTGGTTCATCCGCAGCGAGTAGAGGACGATGTCCGACTGCTCCTCGACCTCCATGCGGAAGATCGACGTGCCCGTGTCGACGTTCAGGCCGGAGGCGAGCGCCTTCATCTCCCACCTCCACGTGCCGGTGCCCCGGCCGTCAACGCCCGAGGGAGTGGCCGGGCGGTCGTGGCCGTAGTCGAGCGCGTAGCTGCCGGACGCCACCGCCCTGACGCCCCACAGCGGCTCGGCGGCCGCCGCGGGGGCCGCCGTCACCAGGAGCAGCGGGAGTGCGATCCAGGCTCGCCGCACCCTCACGATGCTAGGGGCGGCGTGCCAGGAACGCGAACTGTCCCGACAGCACGAGCTTCACCTGGTTGCGGGTGCGCGCGTCGAGCCGCGCCGCGCGCGCGGCCAGCTCGATCGCCCGGTAGGGCGGCGACTCGCGCGCCCACCAGCGGTGGAAGAAGCGCGGCAGGCCGAGGGCTCGCCAGGCGACGAGCGTGAAGCCGTCGATCACGGGCCGCAGCTCGACGACCTCGAAACCGGCGTCCTCGGCGACGACGGTGAACCCGTACGGGGTCGAGTTGAAGATGCTGCGCGAGTGGAACGCCTCGAGCTGCGAGGTGGAGCCGGCAAACCAGCCCCCGGGGGCCAGCACCCGCGCCACCTCCTGGAGCAGCTCGTGCGGCCGCTCGACGTGCTCGAGGACCTGCTTGCAGTAGACGAGGTCGAAGCTGCCGTCCTCGAACGGCAGCTGCCGGCCGTCGAAGGTCACGAACTCGGCGTCGGCGCGAACCCGCTCGGCCACCTCGGGTGACTCCTCGATGTCCACTCCTACCCACCACACGCCGGGATCCACGGAGCGAAAGAGATCCACCGAGCCGCCGGCTCCGCACCCGAGGTCCATCACGCGTCTCGGGCGCAGGCGGGCCGCATAGTGGTCGGCGAGCACCTGGCGGCTGTGGTCGCCGGGGATGCGATCTCCGAGCAGCTGACCGAGGTCGTCACCGAGCATGGCTGGGTAGCCTCGCACGCGTTACGGTGGGTCCGTGACGCGCTGGGCACTCACGCTGGCCCTACTGCTTTTGGCGCCGAGCGCCGCTGTCGCCCGCGAGCCGATCATCTCGTACGTCGACGAGACGGGGACGTTCCGGCTGTACGA
>DASQER010000017.1:0-1932 GCA_035633575.1 Thermoleophilaceae bacterium | reverse complement strand
CTCCAAGGAGGCGCGCGCCGAGATGGGCGTGGTGCCGCAGCTCGACAATCTCGACGTGGACGTGTCCGTGGAGGACAACCTCGCGATCTTCGCGCGGCTCTACCGGGTGAAGGACGTCCGCGCCGCCGTGGACCGCGGCCTGGCGCTCGCCCGGCTCGACGGCCGCCGCCGCGACGCCGTGGACCAGCTGTCCGGTGGAATGCGGCGCCGCCTGCTGCTCGCCCGCGGGCTGATCAACGACCCTCGGCTCGTCCTGCTCGACGAGCCGACAGTGGGCCTCGATCCGCAGATCCGCACGGAGATCTGGTCGCTGATCGACTCGCTGCGCACGAAGGGCGCGACGATCCTGATGTCCACCCACTACATCGAGGAGGCCGAGCGCCTCGCCGACGAGGTGGCCCTGATGGCGCACGGCAAGATCATCAGCCGCGGGAAGCCCTCCGAGCTCGTGGCCCAGCACGCGGGTCGCGAGACCGCCGAGGTCTACGCGCCGCCGGAGCGGCTCGCCGAGGTGCGCGCCGCCGCCGAGGCACAGGGCCTGAAGGTGCGCCCGGCCGGTCCCGCGATAGCGATCGTGGGCGCCGAGCGCGCCACCGACGGCGCGATCCCGCCCGAGGCCGTGCGCCGCGCCGCCTCGCTGGAGGACGTGTTCGTGCTGCTGACCGGAGAGGAGGCCGAGTGAGGCGCCTCGAGCCCGCCGCCATCGGCGGCGTGATGAGCCGCGAGGTGGCGAACTTCCGCACGTTCTGGAAGGCCACGACCTTCTCGAGCGTGCTCGAGCCGGTGATCTACCTGCTCGCGTTCGGCCTGGGGCTCGGCTCGACGATCGTCGAGCGCGTGGACGGCCTCTCCTACGTGGAGTTCGTCGGCACCGGGATGGTGGCGACCGCGGTGATCTTCTCGAGCGCGCTGCCGGCGATGTTCGGCACGTTCGTGAAGGAGCGCTTCCAGCGCACCTACGACGCCATCCTCGCCGCGCCCGTGGACGTGGAGGAGCTCGTGACCGCCGAGATGCTCTGGATCGGCCTGCGCGCCGGCATCTACGGCTGCTTCCCGCTGCTCGTCTCGATGATCTTCGGCCTCGACCCGTCGCCCGGCATGCTGCTGGTGCCGTTCTTCTCTTTCTTCACGGCGCTCGGCTTCGCGGCCTTCGGGATCGCCGTGGCCGCCAGCGTGGCGAAGATCGACCAGTTCAACTACGTGACGACGCTGGTCGTGACGCCGCTCTTCCTCGTGGCCGGCACCTTCTTCCCGATCGACCAGCTGCCCAAGGGCGCGCGGGTGGCGGCGCAGCTGAACCCGCTCCACCACCTGGTCGAGCTGGTGCGCCACGCCGCCTTCGGCTTCGAGGGAGCCGACCTGCTGCGCGTGGCCGCGCTGGTCGCGTTCGCGGTGGTGCTGTGGCGCGTGGCGGTGCGGCGCATGGAGCGGCGGCTGATCGACTAGCTGGTACTCGTGCCCTGGTCGGACGCCTCGGTCCGAGCTAACCTTGTCTGTTTGACCACTGACCCCATTCAGAACGAGGGTGCTCCGGCCGGGGGGCAGGTGTGGCTCCTCGACGACGACGCGCGGGAGCCCGAGATCGTCTTCCAGTTCCCCTTCCACGAGGAGCTGAACGAGGCAGTCAAGGAGCTGCCCAGGCGCTGGTTCGACTGGCGCCGCAGGCACTGGCGCGTGCCGGCCCATCCCCGGGCCGCCAAGCTCGTCGAGGCGCTGCTGGCGCGCTTCCCCGACCTGGTGCCGACCCCCGAGGTGCTGGCCTGGCTGAGCGACTCGGACCGCTGGCGGGCGATCTGCACCGTGGTCGCCCGCGAGGGCAGCGGGTTCTTCCTGGTGCGCACGCTACAGGGCGACGTCCCCGACGAGCTCGAGACGGGCACCGAGGTGGGCGAGGGGCGCCTGCTGCTGGCGTTCGGCGAGGACAGCGCCGTG
>DASQER010000016.1:0-8776 GCA_035633575.1 Thermoleophilaceae bacterium | reverse complement strand
CGCTTCGTGGTCACCGCCAACCTGGCCCTCTCAGGGCTCACGCGGCTGTCGATCGTCTACCGCTTTCGCGCCCACATCTCCCGGCGCCGGAGCCTGGCCATGGGCGCGGCCAGCGTGCCCGGGCTATACGTGGGCACCCGTGTCCTGTCGGACGTGCCGGAGTCGGCGGTCAAGCTGCTGGCCGGCTGCGCGGTCATGGTGACCGTCTTGCTGCTGGCCCGCTCGCTCGACCGGCCTCCCCCCAAGCCGATCCCGGGAGCGCCGCTCGCCGCCGGATTCGTGGGCGGTTTCCTGGGCGGGTCCACGTCGCTCACCGGCGTTGGGCCGATCGTCCTCCTGAGCCGTGACAAGGCGCCGCCGACCAGCTTCCTCGCCGACCTCGCCGTGTTCTTCGTGTGGACGTCGACCGTCGGGCTCTCGCTGCTGGCGCTCGAGCGAGCCCTCGCACCCGAGGCCCTCTACCCCGCCGTGCTCCTGTGGCTCCCGGGGGCGCTGGCGGGCAACCTGCTCGGGACCGTCGTGGGACCGCGGCTTGCCGAGCGGCTGTTCCGCCGGCTGATCCTGGCGGTGCTGTTCGCCGCCGGGGCCGTGACCGTCGCATCGGGATGGGAGAGCTGACCCGCACCGCCAGCGCCGTGCGCGGGGGCCTCGACCGGCGCGCTCTGGCGGTGCTCGCGAGCGGCCACCTCCTCGCCGACGCCACGCAGGGGGTCGTGCCCGCCCTGCTCCCCTTCCTGATCCGCGAGCGTGGGCTGTCGTACGCCGCGGCCTCCGCGCTGGTCCTCGCGAGCACGGTCAGCTCCTCGGTGATCCAGCCGCTCTTCGGCCACTACTCCGACCGGCGCCCGCGGCTCTGGCTCATGCCCGCGGGAGTGGCGCTGGGCGGCGGGGGCGTGGCGCTTGCCGGGCTAACCCCCAGCTATCCCCTGCTCGTACTGGCCATCCTCGTCAGCGGCGTGGGCGTCGCGGCTTTCCATCCGGAGGGGGCGCGGCTGGTGCGGCACGTCTCGGGCAACCGGCACGCCACGGCCATGAGCGTCTTCTCCGTGGGCGGCACCGCGGGGTTCGCGCTCGGGCCGGCCCTCGTGACCGCTCTCGTGCTGGCCTTCGGGCTCCACGGCACGCTGTTCCTCCTCGTGCCCGCCGGAGCCGTGGCCCTCCTGCTCGTCCGGGAGCTCCCTCGCCTGGCCCGCGCGCGCACGGCCGACGAGACGGCCGGCGGGGACCGGCGGGCGCCCACCCCCGACGCCTGGGGCCCGTTCGTGACCCTCGCCGGGGTCGCGACCCTGCGCTCGTTCACGTTCTACGGCCTGCTGACCTTCGTCCCCCTCTACTTCGTCGCCCCGCTGGGAACGTCGGATGCGGAGGGCAGCGGCGCGCTCACCGTGCTGCTGCTCGGCGGGATCGCCGGCACGTTGATCGGTGGTCGCCTGGCCGACCGGGTCGGACGGCGGCCGATCCTGATCGGATCGATGGCGCTTCTCCCGCCGCTCATCGCCCTCCTCCTCCAGGTGGAGCGGGGCCCGGTCCTCGTGCTGTTGCTGGCGCTGGTCGGCGCCATGGTCGTCGCCAGCTACACCGTGACCGTGGTCATGGGCCAGGAGTACCTGCCCAACCGGGTCGGGGTCGCCTCCGGCGTGACGCTCGGCTTGGCGATCGGCATGGGCGGTGTCGGGGCGTCCGTCCTCGGGATCGTCGCCGACCACTTCTCGCTGGACACGGTGATGGCGATCGTCGCCGCCCTGCCGCTCGCGGCCCTCGCCCTGGCGTTGACCCTCCCGAAAACGGGTACCTCAGGGTTCGATGCTGTTCCCTTCCCTCGCGCAGGCGAGCGCCGCTCCGGCGGTTCGTTTCGGTGACGATGCCCTGAGCTACCGCGAGCTGCGGGACGCCGCCGCGAACGTGGCGGCCGAGATCGGCGACGCCGGCCGCGTCGCGGTCTGGGCGACACCGACGCTGCACACGTGCGCGGCGGTCTTCGGGGCCCTGGCGGCGGGCGTGGCGTTCGTGCCGATCAGCCCCAAGGCGGGCACCCGCGAGCTGGAGCACATGGCCGCCGACGCCGCTCCCGACCTGCTCTTCGCCGAGCCCGGCGCCGAGCTCCCGGCGGCGCTGCAGGGCATCGCCCGCGCCACCGTCGCGTTCGAGTCCGCCGGCCACTCGTTGCCGCCCGAGCCCGCCGAGGACGCGCCGGCGCTCATCATCTACACCTCCGGGACGACCGGCCTCCCGAAGGGCGTCGTGTTGTCCCGCCGCGCCATCGCGGCCAACCTCGACGCCCTCGCGGCGGCGTGGGCGTGGACCGCCGAGGACCGGCTCGTCCACGCGCTGCCGCTCTTCCACGTCCATGGCCTGGCCGTCGGGCTCCTCGGTCCGGTCCGGCTCGGCGGACAGGTCCGCCACCTCCAGCGGTTCTCCGCGCCCGCGGTGGCCGAGGCGCTGAACGACGGCGCCACGATGCTCTTCGGCGTCCCGACGATGTACCACCGCATCGCGATCGAGGCCGAGGAGGACGCCGGCATCGCCGAGGCGCTGCGCCGGGCTCGGCTGCTGGTGTCCGGCTCGGCCCCCCTCCCGGCGGTCGAGCACCAGCTCATCGAGCGTCTCTGCGGGCAGCGGGTGGTCGAGCGCTACGGCATGACCGAGACGCTCATGATCTGCTCGATCCGCGTCGACGGGGACCGCCGGCCGGGCTACGTCGGCCCGCCGCTCGACGGTGTCGAGGTCGTGCTGCTCGACGACGACGGCGAGGCGATCGACGTCGCCGACGACGACACGATCGGCGAGGTCGCCCTGCGCAGCCCGAGCCTGTTCAGCGAGTACCTCAACCAGCCCGACGCCACGGCCGCCGCCATGAAGGACGGCTGGTTCCTCACCGGGGACCTCGCGACGCGCGCGGCCGACGGCTACGTCAGGGTCGTCGGGCGGCGCTCCACCGACCTCATCAAGAGCGGTGGCTTCAAGATCGGCGCCGGCGAGATCGAGGGCGCGCTGCTCGAGCACGAGGCGGTGGCGGAGGCGGCGGTGACCGCGGCGCCCGACGCGGACCTCGGCGAGCGCATCGTGGCGTGGGTCGTCCTGCGACCGCAGGCCACGGCGACGGCCGAGGAGCTGGTCGCCCACGTCGCCGAGCTGCTCTCTCCGCACAAGCGCCCGCGCGAGGTCCACTTCCTGGACGACCTCCCGCGCAACGACATGGGCAAGATCCGCAAGACCGAGCTGACCGCCACCGTCGGAGGCGACCGATGACCGAGCCCACCCGCTACCGCCTCGGGCTCATCGTCCCGAGCTCGAACGTGACGATGGAGACCGAGATCCCCGCCTTGCTGCGCGCGCGAGAGAGCGAGGCGCCCGAGGAGCGGTTCACGTTCCACTCGAGCCGCATGCGCATGAAGCGCGTCACCCCGGAGGAGCTGCGGGCCATGAACGCGCAGATGGACCGCTGCGCCGCCGAGCTGGCCGACGCCCGCTGCGACGTCGTGGCCACCGCCTGCCTGGTCGCGTTGATGGCCGGGGGCGCGGGCTTCCACTGCACCGCCGAGGACCAGATCCGCGACGTCCTGCGCGAGGAGGGGGCCCCGGCCCCGGTCGTGTCCTCGGCCGGCGCGCTCATCGACGGGGCCAGGGCGCTCGGCGCGCGCCGGGTGGCGATGGTCACGCCGTACCAGCGCGAGCTGACCAAGCTGGTCGCGGAGTACATCGAGGCCAGCGGCATCGAGGTGCACGACGCGCTCAGCCTCGAGGTCGCCGACAACCTCGAGGTCGCCGCGCTCGACCCGGCGGGCCTGCTCGAGCACTGGCGGCGCCTGGACCTGACGGGATGTGACGCGCTGATCCTCTCGGCGTGCGTGCAGATGCCGTCGCTCGCCGCGATCGATCCCGTCGAACGTGCGTGCGGGCTGCCGGTGCTGTCGGCGGCGACGGCCACGGCGTTCGCGATGCTGAGCGCGCTCGGGCTCGAGACCCGGATCCCGGCGGCGGGAGGACTGCTCAGTGGCGCGGTGGGCGCGGCCCTCGCCATGCGCCCGCATGTGTTATAAGTAGCACATGCGGGCGATCGGGATTCGTGAGCTGCGCCAGCAGGCGAGCCGCTACCTCCGTGAGGTACAGCGGGGAGAGACGATCGAGGTGACCGACCGCGGGCGTCCCGTCGCCAGGCTCGTTCCCGTGCCGACCGGTGCGGGTCTCGAGGCTCTGGCAGAGACTGGCCGCCTGGCACCTGCGGCCGGCGATGCGCTCGAGCTGGGCCCGCCCCTCCGCCCGGCGAAGGGAGAGCCGCTGCCCAGCGAGGCTCTCGCGGCCCTCCGCGCGGATGAACGCTGACCCCGCCGTCTATCTCGACTCTTCAGCACTCGTCAAGCTCGTGGTTCGCGAGCCGGAGTCCGCGGCGCTGGCGGGCCATCTTCGCCGGCGCCCCGCCCGCGTGTCATGCGCTCTTGCACGGGTGGAGGTGATCCGCGCGGTTCGTTCGCACGGCCCGCCCGCAGTCACCAGGGCACGGCAGCTGCTCGACCGGATTTCGCTGCTCCGCCTGGATGACGTGCTCCTGGAGGACGCCGCCGAACTGGAGGGCGCGGCCCTCCGCAGCCTCGACGCCATCCATCTTGCCGCCGCCCGCACGCTCGGCGAGGGGCTCGGCGAGGTGATCACCTACGACCAGCGAATGGCCGAGGCCGCGCGCGATATGGGCCTGCCGCTCAGCGCACCCGCGTAAACCGAACGGCGGCGGCGAGATGGTGGACGAGCTCGCGGCCATGTTCGCCGGGTAGAAGGCGACGGTCCCCAGATACACTCGGCGCCGCCATGCGACGCCTGATAGCGACATTCCTCGTCCTGTCCGCCCTTCTGATCGCCGGTTGCGGAGGCGGTGGCGACTCCGGCAGCCCGCTCGACACGGCGCTCTCCTACCTGCCGAAGGACGCGCCCTTCGCCGTGGCGATCGACACGGACGTGGAGGGCGAGCAGTACAGGGCGCTCCAGGCGCTCCTGAAGAAGTTCCCGTTCGGCGAGCAGCTGCAGCAGAGCCTGCGCCAGCAGCTCGAGCAGTCGAGCAACGGCGTGAACTTCAACGATGACGTGAAGCCCGTGCTCGGCAACCCGTTCGTCGTGGGGGCCACCGACGCCAAGTCCTTCACCGGCGACTCCGGCAACACCGCGTTCGTGGCGGCCATCAGGGCCAAGGACAAGGACGCGCTCGGCAAGCTGGTCGACAAGACGAAGCCGAAGAAGACCGGCGAGCAGTCGGGCGCGACGCTCTACGAGGACAACGGCACGGTCTTTGCCGTCAAGGACGACGTCGCCGTCTTCGCGGCGACCCAGCAGCAGCTGAAGCAGGCGCTCGAGCGCGCCGACGGCGACAATCACCTCGACGAGGACGCCTTCAACAAGGGCCTCGACGGGCTGCCCGAGAGCGCTCTCGCCCGTGTCTACACCAACCTGGAGGCGCTGCTGGGGAGCGACCCGGGCACGGCGGACGCGCGCAAGATCAAGTGGGTCGACGCCCTGCGCACGCTCGGCCTGACCGTCGCGGTCAAGAAGGACGCGCTCGAGGTGGACTTCGTCGCGCGGACGGAGGGGGACCTCAGCGACGACGACCTTCCGATCGCCCCGGGCGACGACGCGCCCGACGTGATCAAGCGCGAGGGCGAGATCGGCCTCGGCATCCGCGACCTCGCTCACATCGTGAAGTTCGCGGAGAACGCCGGCCAGGCGATCGACCCGGGCGGCTTCGGCGACTACACGCAGGCGAAGAAGACCATCGACAAGCAGCTCGGCATCAGCCTCGACGACGACCTGATCGGGCAGCTGACCGGCGACATGTCGGCCAGCGTCTCGATCGACGGCAAGTTCGGCGTGCGCGCCCAGCTCAAGGACCCGCAGGCCTTCGAGCGCACGCTCGCGAAGGTCTCGGACGTGCTGCCGAGCTTCGCGGAGGGCGCCGGCTTCGGCACGGTGGGACTGTCGAAGCCGACGGCGGGCGAGGACTTCTACGCGCTCGCGCAGCCCGACGGCGACGCCGTCGTGTTCGGGGTCATCGAGGACGTGCTCGTGGTGGCGAACGACCCCGCCCGCGCGGGCGAGCTCGCCGGCGCGGAGCCGACCGCCGTGCCCGGCGCAAAGGGGTCCGTGGTCACGAGCGCCGATGCGGAGCAGCTCGTGAACGCGCTCCTGGCGCAGCTCGGGCCCGCGCTCGGGCTGGGCGACCTCGGCGGCCTGGGCGGGGCGCTGTTCACGCGGCCGCTTGGCGACCTGAGCGGCTTCATGTCCGCGAGCGGCGACGGGCTGCGCGGGAAGCTGAGTCTGGCTATCGAGTAGCCCAGTCCTGGAGAAGCGGCAGCGGGTCGATCGGCTCGCCGCCCTTCTCGTACCAGCCGCCGACCCAGACCTCGAAGTGGAGGTGGGCGCCGACCGAGCGCCCGCTGTTGCCGACCTCGCCGATCCGCTCGCCCGCCGCGACGCGCTGGCCCGCGACGGCCTGGATCGAGCCGCGGCGCAGGTGCATGAAGACGTAGTCGCGGCCGTCGTCGGCGCCGAGGACGACGTAGTGGCCGCCGCCGCCGCGCTGGAAGCGCACCCACTCGACCGCGCCGGCGTACGGCGCGACCACGGGCGTGCCGCGAGCGGCGGAGATGTCGTGGCCCTGGTGGCGGTGACCGCTGCGCGGGGCGCCGAACGCCGCGTCGTCGCCGCCGAGGCTGAAGGGGCCGGCCACGGGGAAGACGTGGTCGCCGGCGGGAAGGGGAGCCCGGCGGCGGCGCGCGGGCGCCCGCGTCTGCTTCTTGGCCGCGGGCACCGGTCCACCGTACGCGCTGCCGCCGCTCCCGTCCGGCGCCGCGACCCCGCCACTGGGGTCGGCGGCCGCCGGCCCGGGGAACGAGAGCGCGACGAGCGTCGCGGCGCAGACGAGGAGGGTTGGGCGAATACGCATGGTGCGTCTCGCATCGGCGGGTTCGCGAGGGCCTGTAGACGTGGGCCGAAAGGCCCGGCGGCCCGCGAGGCGTTTTCACGGGCGGGTGATGGGTACGCCTCCCCACGTGGAGTTGACAGCCCGGGCCCGATGTACTTGAGTGGGCGGACGTCCTCGGACTGGAGGAGCAGGCATGAGAGGCGGCTTCGGCCTCGGCACCATCGTCTACGTGATCATCGGCGCATTCGTCGCTGGGGTGCACCACTACTTTGCGAACGTGAGCAACCTTCGCCCCATCCTGTCGGCGCTGTTAGCAATCCTGCTTTGGCCACTCGTACTGCTCGGGATCAACGTTCACATCACGTGATGTCCCGGACGGGGCGTCTCGCGATCGAGGCGCCTGGGCAGAGCTGCTTCCTGCGCGACGGCGAGAGCGTCTTCCACAGCTACTCCTCCTACGCCCGCGGCGCCGAGATGACCGGCGGCTCGTACCACTACCTCGACCTGACCGCCCTCGGTCGCCAGGAGGACTGGGAAGAGCCGAGGGACCGTGCGCCCAGCGCGCACCGCGCGGAGCCCAACTTCTCGGAGTGACGCGCCGAAGGCCTCGCGTGGCTATGCGCCGGCCATCCGGCTCAGCAGCTCGATCGCGCCGCGCTTGTTGAGCGGCTCGTTCAGGTTGCCGCACTTGGGCGACTGCACGCACGACGGGCAGCCGCTCTCGCAGCGGCACTCGGAGATCAGCCGGAGCGCGTCCCCGACCAGCGCCTCGAAGCGCTCGAACCCGGCGCGGGTGATGCCGACACCGCCGGGGTGGCCGTCGTAGATGAAGATGGTCGGCCGCCCGGTCTGGTGGTGGTAGGCCGTGGAGAGGCCCCCAATGTCCCAGCGGTCGCACATGGCGATCAGCGGCAGGACCGCGATCTGGCCGTGCTCGGCGGCATGCAGCGACCCCTGCAGCACCTCGAGCGGGAACTCCTCGCGCACCAGCGAGTCCGGCAGCTCGTACCAGAGCGCCTGGGTCACGAACTCCTGCTCGGGCATGTCAATGGCCAGCAGGTCGAGCACCGAATGGTCCGTCACGTGCTTCTTCTGGTACGCCACGACCTGCTCGGTCACCGACACGATCCCGAACGAGAGCGCAACGCCCGAGCTCTGCCGCTGCTCGCGCACCTGCTCGATCCAGGTCTCCGACTCCTTCTTCGGCTGGGTGTACCAGTCGCCGTTGAACGGCCGCACGACCGCCCGGCGCTGCTCGAGGTCGAGCTCCTCCACCTCGAACGCGGCGCCCATGTGCAGGTACACGGCGCCCGGGTGAACGGCCGAGTGGGCGCGGGCCGTCTCCACGTTGCCGATCACCTCGCCGCCCTCCGCCTCCACGATCGACACCGAGTCGGGCGATGCAGAGCGCAGCGCGATCCGGGCGGCCGGGTAGCCCGGACCCCGCGGCAGGTAGCGCCCGCCGCGCTCGCGCAGCGCGCCCTGCTGAACGAGCCGGCGCGCGTGCTCCTCCCAGCGCGGCCCGAACACCTCGCCGTCGTCCGGCGAGAGCGGCAGCTCGTAGGCGGCCGCGGCCAGGTGCGCCTGGTGGATCTCCTCGGACTCGTGGTCGAGGATCGCCCGCTCCACGGGCCGCTCGAGGAACTCCGCCGGGTGACGGCAGAAGAACTGGTCGAGCGCGTCCTCTCCGGCCACGTACATGGCGAGCCCCGTGTTGCGGCGGCCGGCCCTGCCCCACATCTGGCGCAGGCTCGCGACAGTCCCGGGGAAGGTCACGCAGAGCGCGGCGTCGAGGTCGCCGATGTCGATGCCCAGCTCGAGCGCATTGGTGGCGACCACGGCGAGCAGGTCGCCCTCCGAGAGGCGCTG
>DASQER010000015.1:0-8245 GCA_035633575.1 Thermoleophilaceae bacterium | reverse complement strand
AGGCGGTCCACGAAGCCGAGCTGGAGCAGGTAGCGCTGCTCGTTGTGCCGGGTGAGGTAGTCGTCGTAGAAGCCGGGCACGGTCTGCATGCCCGGCAGGAGCTCGGGGCCCTCCGGGCGCGACCGCTGGCCGGACGGCATGTAGACCCACGGGCCGTGAGGCAGCAGGGCGTGCTTCATCCAGAAGGTGGGACGCCGGCTCGGGTGGATCGAGCGGACGAACTGCGTGAACCGCTCCGCCCGCCCGCCCTTCAGGTTCGGGATGATCGCCGGCCGCCGCGTCCGCTCGCGTGGGCAGTAGCGGCGCGGGCAGAGCGCCGTGGCTTCCTCCGAGGTCACGATCCTGTAGCCGCCCCTGCCGAGCGCGGTGAAGATGGAGTGCGGGTGGTCGCGCGCGATGGGTGACGTGCCCTTGTGCGGCCGCATCCCGTCGAGGACCAGCGGCACCGCCTTGGTCGTCGAGTCGTACGACGTCTGCGCGTTGCGGAACCAGGTGCCGTCGCCCGCCAGCGTCGCGAAGTTGGGATAGCGGCCGGCGTCGATGTGCCCGCCGGGGCCGAGCAGGGAGTCGCTAGGGAACTCGTCGAGCACGAGCAGGACCGCGTGCGGCCGGCTCGGTTGCCGGGCGGCGGCACCGTCGCTGGCCCCGATCGAGCAAGCCGATAGGGAGACCAGGGCCAACAGGATCGCCGTCGTGAGCGCGGGCACGTTCGGCACTCTAGGCAGGCGCCGGACGATTCACCGGCGCTTAACGACTAGCCCGCCGCCACGAGGCGGCAGCCGAGCCGGCGGGCGAGCCCCTCGCCGCCCCAGCGCATGACCACGTCGTGGTTGTACTCGAACACCGGCCGCGCCACCGGCGCCAGCGCATTCATCCAGCGCTTCGCGGTGGCCACCCGCCAGTCGTAGAGCACGGCCGTGACGCCGTCCTGCTCGAACAGCCGCCAGTGGCCGTTGCCCTCGAGCGCTCCCGTCGCCCGGCCCTCCATGGCGCGCGGCGCGTCCACCTCCCGGACGGCGAAGTCGAACTCGAGCTCGTAGGGGATGCGGCTCCGCCACGCGATCCGGTAGTGGCTGCCGACCCGGTCGGCGTCGCCTGGGTCGAGGATGGTCACGCGCTCAACGCCGCGCCACCACTCCGGCCAGCGCTCGGCGTCCTGGAGGACCTCCCAGACGACCTGGCGCTCGCACTCGAGCAGCCAGGTCGTCAGGAAGCGGTACTGAGCCGCGGCTCAGCTCTCCAGGTTCACCATCACGTGCTTGATCTCGGTGTAGTCCTCGATCGCGTACTGCGACAGGTCCTTGCCGTAGCCGGACTGCTTGAAGCCGCCGTGCGGCATCTCCGACGCGATCGTGATGTGGTCGTTGATCCACACCGCGCCGAAGCGAAGCGCCTTCGCCACGCGATGGGCGCGAGCCACGTCGCGAGTCCAGACCGAGGAGGCGAGCCCGTAGCGCGTGCCGTTCGCCCACTCGATCGCCTTCGCCTCGTCGTCGAAGCGCTGGACGGTGATGACCGGGCCGAAGATCTCGTTCTGGATCATCTCGTCGTCCTGCTGGAGGTCGGCCACGACCGTGGGCTCGTAGAAGAAGCCCGCGCCGTCGGGGTGCTTGCCGCCGGTGGCCACCTGTGCGTGCCCGGGCTTGCGCTCGAGGAAGCCCTCGACGCGCTCGAGCTGGCGCTGGGAGTTCACCGGGCCGAGCGTCGTCTCCGGGTCCATCGTGTCGCCGAGCTTGAGCCCCTTGGCCTGCTCCGACAGCCTGTTCACGACGTCGTCGTAGACGCTGCCCGCCGCGAGCACGCGCGTGGCGGCCGTGCAGTCCTGGCCGGCGTTGTAGTAGCCCGCCCCGGCGATCGACTCCATCGCCGTCTCCATTTCCACGTCGTCGAACACGATCACGGGCGCCTTGCCGCCGAGCTCGAGGTGCACGCGCTTCAGCGTGTCCGCCGCCGCCTTGGCGATCCACTTGCCCGTCTCGGGCGAGCCGGTCAGCGACACCATCTCGATGTCCGGGTGGGTGACGAGCGACGAGCCCGCCGGCTGGCCGTGCCCGGTGATCACGTTGAACACGCCGTTGGGCAGCACCTCGGACGCGAGCTGCGCGAGCTTGATGGTGCTGATCGGCGTGGTCTCGGCCGGCTTCAGCACGATCGTGCAGCCGGCGGCGAGCGCCGGGCCGATCTTCCAGATCGCCATCATCAGCGGGTAGTTCCACGGCGTGATCTGTCCGACCACGCCCACCGGCTCGCGCCGGACGATCGACGTGCGGCCCTCGACATACTCGCCCGCCGCCGAGCCCTGCATGGTGCGCCCGGCGCCCGCGAAGAAGCGCAGGTTGTCCGCGCCGAACGGGATCTCGTCGTCGAGGAACGCCTGGCGCGGCTTGCCGGCGTCGGCGGACTCGAGGTCGGCGATCTCCTCGGCGTGCTCCTCGAGCAGGTCCGCGAGCTTCAGCAGCGCGGTCCCGCGCTCGCCGGGAGTGGTGTTCGACCACCCGTCGAAGGCGCGCTTGGCGGCCGCGACGGCCCGGTTCACGTCCTCCTCGGTGGAGAGCGGCATCTCGGCGATCGCCTCGCCGTTCGCCGGGTTGATCACCTCCTCGGTGGCGCCGCCGGCGGCGTCCACGAACTCGCCGTCGATGAAGTTCTGGAGCTTCGTCCTGCTGGCAGTAGCCATGTGCGGGTCCTCTCTCGTCTGATGTCCTAGGCAACGACGCCCAGTACGTCCTCAACTGGTGTGTAGGGCATGCCGGTTCCGTCGGCCACCGCCGGGTGGGTGACCTTGCCGCCGGCCACGTTCACGCCCGGCGTCAGGCCGGGCAGCTTCTCGATCGCGCCCTGCAGCCCATTGTCCGCGATCGCGAGCACATAGGGCAGCGTGGCGTTGGTGAGCGCGAATGTCGAGGTCACCGGCACGGCCCCCGGCATGTTCGCGACGCAGTAGTGGGTCACGCCGTCCACCTCGTAGACGGGGTCGGAGTGGGT
This sequence comes from Thermoleophilaceae bacterium, assembly GCA_035633575.1. Taxonomy (GTDB): domain Bacteria; phylum Actinomycetota; class Thermoleophilia; order Solirubrobacterales; family Thermoleophilaceae; genus JACVRW01. Next base: position 5,260 of record DASQER010000015.1, on the reverse strand, counting down.
GGTCGGGCGCGAGGTCTCGAAGCAGCCGCCCTGGTCGATCGACACGTCCACGAGCACGGCGCGGTTCTTCATCAGGGCGAGCTGGTCACGCTTGACCACGTAGGGCGCGCGGGCGCCGTGGACCAGCACGGCGCCGATCACGAGGTCGGCGCGCGGCAGCATCTCCTCGACCGCGAGCGTCGAGGAGTAGACCGTGGAGGCGCGACCGCCGAACGCCACGTCGAGCTCCCGCAGGCGGTCGATGTTGCGGTCGAACACGAACACGTCGGCCTCCATGCCGATCGCGATGAAGGCGGCGTTCTGGCCCACCACGCCGCCGCCGATGATCATCACCGTGGCCGCGGCCACGCCGGGCACGCCGCCGAGCAGCACGCCGCGGCCGCCGAGCGGGCGCTCGAGGAAGAAGGCGCCGGCCTGGGTGGCGATCTTGCCCGCCACCTCGCTCATCGGGGCGAGCAGCGGCAGGCGGCCGTGCTCGTCCACGACCGTCTCGTAGGCCACGCAGGTGGCGCCGGACTCCACGAGGCCCTTGGTGAGCTCGGGGTTCGGCGCGAGGTGGAGGTAGGTGAAGAGCAGGTGGTCCGGCCGCAGCATCTCGACCTCCTGCGGCTGCGGCTCCTTGACGCCGAGGATCATCTCGGCCTCGTCGAGCACCGACTGCGTGTCGGGAAGGATGCGGGCGCCCTGCGCCACGTACTCCTCGTCCCGGATCGTGCTCCCCACGCCCGCGCCCGCCTGGATGAGGGCCTCGTGGCCGTTCTCGACCAGCTCCCTCACGCCGGCCGGCGTGAGGGCCACGCGGTACTCGTCGGTCTTGATCTCCGTCGGAACCCCGACCTTCATTCGAGCCACATCCTCCTCGGTGCGTCTAATTCACCAGTTCGCGGCCTCGCAGCGCAAGCCAGAATTCGATTCGATCGCGCGCGATCGAGAGATCGCGGCCCGTGAGCTGCTCCACGCGCCGGATCCGGTAGCGCAGCGTGTGGCGGTGGCAGTACAGCTCGCGGGACGCCTTCTCCCACTGGCCGTTCTGCTCGATGAACGCCTCGAGCGAGCGGATCAGCTCGTCGCCGTACTCGCCGCTCGCGTCCTCGAGGGGGCCGAGCACGCTGTCGCAGTAGAGACGCAGGGCGTCGTCATCCTGCAGCGAGAGCAGGAGTTGGAAGGCGCCCAGGTCGCGGTACGAGGCCACCGGGGGCGACGAGCCGTTTGCGAGCGCGGCCGCCTCGAGGGCGCAGCGCGCCTCGTGGAAGGTCCGCCTCAGGGAGCCGACCGGCGCCGGACGCGACGCCGCGGCCCGCAGCGCCCCCTCCTCGGCCGCTATGGCCTCGCGGGCGCGGGCGGCGAGGGCCACTGGGTCCATGCCGTCGCGCGCGTCCACCACGGCGCACAGCAGGCGGTCGCGGGTGGCCACGAGCGCCCCCACCCCGGAGTCCGCGAGGAAGCGGTCGAGCTCGCCCTCGGCCTGGGGCGCGGGCGTTTCCTCGAGCCCCCCGAACACCAGCACCGCAGCCTGCTGGCCGACCCCGAAGGGCCGCATCCGCATCGCGAGCTCCTCCTCGGAGAGGCGCCCGGTGAGCGCCTCGGCCAGAACGTCGCCCGCGAGCCGCCGCTCGGTGTCGCGCATCGCGCGCTGGCGCATCAACTCGAGCGCCACCACGGTCACGGCCTGCTGGAGGATGAGGCGCTCGAAGTCGCCGAGGCCGCCGGCGTCACGAGCGGCCACGAGCCATGCTTGCGGCGCGCCCCGGCCGCGGATCGAGACCGGGAGCACGAGCGAGCGCCCGGCGATCTCCGGGTGGTCGGGCGCGAACTCCGCGTTCTCGGAGTGGCGCCCCGTGCCGGCGCTCAGCTCCTCGCTGCGCCGGCTCACCTCCTCGCGCACCTGCTCCATCGCCGCCTCGGGCAGCTGCCGCCTGAAGGCCTTCGACGAGATCGTCTCGCCGCGCCCCGAGAGCACGCACACGGCGCCGCCGGTGGCGGCGGCCAGGGCGCGCACCACCTCGTCAAGGCCGCTCTCCTCGAGCACCAGCCGCTCGAGGCGCTTGTGGATCGCGATGCCGCGCTGGAGCACCTCGTACTGCTCGTTCACGAGCCGCGTGAAGGCCTTCTCGGTCAGCGCGATGAACGGCAGCTCGTACGGCACCTCGAACACGGGGAAGCCGAGCTCGTCCGCCTCCCGGACCAGGGCCTCGGGCAGCGCGTCGTGGTCGAAGCCCGTGCCGAACCCGAGGCCGGCCAGGTGGTGTCCCGACAGCAGCCGCACGAACTCGCGCTGGCGCTCGTCCGTGTCGAGCTGGATGCCCGTGGTCAGCAGCAGCTCCCCGCCCGACAGCCAGGGGGTCGGGTCGGGAAGCTCGGAGATGTGCACCCAGCGGACGGGGGCGTCGGCGCCCTCGCCGCCGGTCGTGAGCTCGAGCCCCATCTCGGACACGAGCCCTCGTACGGTGAGCATGGGATCAGTGGCGGACGATCCGGTCCCAGGCCTCGGTGAGCACCTGGCGCAGGACCCGGTCGATGATCTCGAACTCCTCGCTGTCCGCGATCAGCGGGGGAGAGAGCTGGATCACGGGATCGCCGCGGTCGTCCGAGCGGCAGATCAGCCCGTGCTTGAAGAGCTCGCCGGACATGAAGCCCGACAGGAGCTCCTCGCCCTCCTCGTCGGTGAAGCTCTCCTTGGTCTCCTTGTCCTTCACCAGCTCGAGCGCCTGGAAGTAGCCCGCGCCGCGCACGTCGCCGACGATCGGCAGGTCGTCGCTCAGCTTGTCGAGCATGCCGCGGAACTCGCCCTCCTTCGCGCGGACATGGCCGCAGAGGTCCTCGCGCTCGAAGATGTCGAGGTTCGCCATCGCCACGGCGGCCGACACGGGGTGGCCTCCGAACGTGATGCCGTGGGTAAAGGCGTTCGTGCCGGACATGAACGGGTCGGCCACGCGGTCGGAGACGATCACGGCGCCCATCGGGGCGTACGCGGACGTCAGTCCCTTCGCTGTGGTGATGATGTCCGGCACCACGCCGAAGCGCTCGGAGCCGAAGTAGTGGCCGATGCGGCCCCAGGAGCAGATCACCTCGTCGGCGATCAGGAGCACCTCGTGCTTGTCGCAGATCTCGCGCACACGCTGCCAGTAGCCGTCCTGCGGCACGAAGCAGCCGCCCGAGTTCTGCACGGGCTCGAGGATCACCGCGGCCACCGTCTCGGGGCCCTGGAACTCGATCAGGTGCTCGATCTGGTCGGCCGCCCAGAGCGGGTCGCGATCCTCGGGCCAGCGGAATGAGTTGGTGTTGGCCACGTGGTGCGCGCCCGGCACGAGTGGCTCGAACGGCGTGCGCAGCGACGTGACGCCGGTGATCGAGAGCGCCCCGAACGTGGTGCCGTGGTAGGCCGTCTCACGCGAGATGATCTTGAATTTCTGGGGGTTGCCGCTCAACTTGGCGAACTGACGGGCGAGCTTCCAGGCGGACTCGACGGCCTCCGAGCCGCCCGACGTGAAGAACACGCGGTTGAGGTCGCCGGGGGCAAGCGAGGCGATCCGCTCGGCCAGCTCGATGGCCGTGGGATGGGCGTAGCTCCAGTTCGTGTAGAACCCGAGCTTCTTCGCCTGCGCCGCAGCGGCGTCGCCGATCTCCGCGCGCCCGTGGCCGGCGTTCACGCAGAAGAGGGCAGAGAGTCCGTCGAGGTAGCGCTTGTCGTGCTCGTCGTAGACGTAACAGCCCTCGCCCCGCACGATGATCGGGATCTCGTGCTGGTCGTCGTACGCGCCCATGCGGGTGAAGTGCATCCAGAGATGACGGCGTGCCTTCTCCTGGAGCGGGCTCGGAGCTCCCGCGTGGGGCTCGTAGACCGTCTGGGGGGTGGTGGCCACTTGCAGCTTCTCCTCGATCTCGCCAGCGCTGGACGCGATGGACAACGGTATCGGCGTTCCTGGAGGGACACAAGGGCGCGCGAAGTGAAAGGTAGGCTGGCCGCATGCGCCAATCTGTCCAATTAAGCACCAGTGTTTTCGGCATTTCGCCCCTTGCCATCGCTACGGTTCGGCCATAGGTTGCCGAGCAGCATGAGCGATGAGGTCCAAACGGGCGCTGACACGCCGAGCGTCCGGCTCGAGCGTGTCACTAAGCGCTTTGGGGACTTCGCCGCGGTTCGCGAGATGGACCTCGACATTCCGCGCGGCGAGTTCTTCACGATGCTCGGCCCGTCGGGCGCCGGCAAGACGACAACGCTGCGCATCGTCGCCGGCTTCGAGGAGCCCACCGAGGGGCGCGTGCTGCTCGACGGCGACGACGTGACCGGCCTGCCCGCCTTCAAGCGTCCCACCAACACCGTCTTCCAGAGCTACGCGCTCTTCCCGCACCGCAGCGTGGAGCAGAACGTGGCCTTCGGGCTCCAGCGCCAGAAGGTCGACAGGGCCGAGATCACGCGCCGCGTGGGCGAGGAGCTCGAGCGCGTCGGCCTGGCCGGCGAGGCCAAGCGCCGCCCCGCGCAGCTCTCCGGCGGCCAGCAGCAGCGCGTCGCCCTCGCGCGCGCGCTCGTGAACCGCCCGGCGGTGCTGCTGCTCGACGAGCCGCTCGGCGCGCTCGACCGGAAGCTCCGCAAGCAGCTCCAGGTGGAGCTCAAGCGCATTCAGCGCGACGTCGGCATCACGTTCATCTACGTGACGCACGACCAGGAGGAGGCGCTCACCATGTCCGACCGCATCGCGGTCATCAACAGGGGTGTGGTCGAGCAGGTGGCCGACCCGGAGTCCGTCTACGAGCGCCCCGCCACCACCTTCGTCGCCGGCTTCATCGGCGTCTCCAACCTGATGCCGGGCGAGGTGGTCTCCGCCAACGGCGCCGGCGCGCAGCTGCGCCTCGACGCCGGGCCCACCGTGCGCACGCCGCAGTCGGGCGGCGCGCAGCCCGGGGAGCGCGCCCACGCGGTGGTACGGCCCGAGAAGCTCGTGCTGCAGCAGGCGGGAGCGGAGTCCGAGGGCGACCGTCCCAGCGTGGAGGGCCAGGTGGAGAGCTCCCTCTACCTCGGCACCGCCACGCAGATGGTCGTGCTCCTGGGCGACGGGACGCGCATGACCGTGCTGGTGCCGAATGCGGACGCCGAGGCGCGCCGGGAGCTCCCGGCCGCGGGCGATGCGGCCAGGCTGAGCTGGTCGGACGAGAGCATCCACATCGTGAGGGAAGGATCAACGGCGTGACGCCCATGAACGACGACCTGGACCGCTACTTCGAGCGCTTGATGCGAGACCCGCTCACGCGCAGGCGGCTG
>DASQER010000014.1:0-3106 GCA_035633575.1 Thermoleophilaceae bacterium | reverse complement strand
AGCACGTGATGGACGCCATCGCCGCCGAGGTCATCCCCGGGCACGAGCGCCTGCGCGAGGCGATGGACCGCCGGCGGCGCAGCCGCTCGGCGCCCGAGCGCATCATCGAGCGGCTGCTCGGCTTCGACGTGAAGCTGCGCCAGTACGAGCTCGGCAAGCGCTTCAGCGACGCGGTGGCCGAGCGTGCCGGCATAGCGGGCCTGAACCGCGTCTGGGCCGCTCCCGAGGCGCTTCCGACGCTGAGCGAGCTCGACCGGCCGGACGCCTGGCTGGACCGCACCGCTCCGGCGGCCAGCCCCGCCTAGGGCCCTTTGTGGCAACTGCCACGTGTAACAACCTCGCCGGGGAGGTTTACGTACATGTGTTCCCTGGTATAACTACTGAAGTTACATCTAATAAGGTTCCAGCTCCCCCGAGGAAGCCGTCCGGATCGAGGACGGGAAGGAGATTCACCCCAATGGCTACCCAGACGCAGACCCAGCGCAAGGCCACTGCCAGCAAGGCTGCTGCCACGCGCCGTCGCAACGCCGCCAAGCGCAGCCAGTCGGCGAAGAAGGCCGCTCAGACCCGCGCGCAGGCCGAGCTGAACACGCTTCAGGTCGTCCAGGCGCAGGCCGAGCGCGCCGCGCTCATCCCCGTTGGTGCCGCCCTCGTGGCGCGCGACGCGGTGATCGAGGCCGCCAAGCCCTACACCGGCGGTCGCGAGAGCGCCGAGAAGGAGCTCGAGAAGGTCGGCAAGCGTGTGCAGGTCAGCCTCAACAAGTTCGAGCGTCGCGGCTCGACCGCCCGCAACCGCGCGCTGCGCGAGGTCAAGAAGACCCGCACCCGCGTGGAGCGCGAGCTGCGCCAGCGCCGCAGCTCGGCCGTGCGCACGGTGAAGCAGAACCGTCGCGAGGCCGAGCGCCAGGTGAGCTCGACGCGCCGTCAGTTCGAGCGCCAGGTCAAGCGCGTCTCGTCGCTCGCCTAAGCCGCTCGACCGTCGGTATGCAGTCTTACCCCCGCCCGCCCGGAGAGAGCGGTCGGGGAAGGACTGCCGGCCTCATACCTCGTCGGCCTTTGCGGGGCGCCGCTCGCCGTTTGCTTAACTGAACGCGGATGCCTACGCGCGAAGAGATCGAAGACGCGCTGCGTGGGGTCATCGACCCCGAGCTGCGCAAGGACATCGTCTCCCTGGGGATGGTGCGCTCGATCGAGCAGCCGGAGGAGGGCCGGGTCGACGTCGTCGTGTCGCTGACGACTGCCGGCTGTCCGATCCGCAACCACTTCCAGACGGCCGTCGCCGAGAAGGTGCAGGCGCTCGGCGTGGCCCAGGTGAACGTCGAATTCGACGTGCTCTCCGACCAGGAGAAGCAGACCCTGGCGCAGCGCCTCGGGCGCAACGAAGGCCTCCCCCAGGGCGCGCTCGCCGCCGTGAAGAACGTGATCTGCATCGGCTCGGGCAAGGGCGGGGTCGGCAAGTCCAGCGTGACCACGAACCTCGCGGCCGCCCTGCAGGTCGAGGGCAAGAGCGCGGCGGTGATGGACGCCGACGTGTGGGGCTACTCGATCCCGCGCATGCTCGGGGTGCACGGCCGGCCGCAGGTCTCGGCCGAGCGCAAGATCCTCCCGCTCGAGGGTCCCGCGGGCGTGAAGGCGATCTCCATCGAGTTCTTCCTGAACGAGCGCGACCAGGCCATCACCTGGCGCGGCCCGATGCTCCACAAGGCGATCCGCCAGTTCCTCGAGGACGTGGAATGGGGCGAGCTCGACTACCTCCTGATCGACCTGCCGCCCGGCACCGGCGACGTGGCCATGACGCTCGCCCAGCTGCTGCCGCAGGCGAAGTTCGTGATCGTCACGACGCCCCAGCCGGCCGCGCAGAAGGTGGCGGCCCGGGCGGCCGAGACAGCGTTGCGGTTCGACCTCGAGATCGCCGGCGTGATCGAGAACATGTCCGGCTTCACCACCCCGTCGGGCGAGCGCTTCACCATCTTCGGCGAGGGCGGCGGCCAGCGGCTGGCCGACGAGCTCGACGTGCCCCTGCTCGGCAAGATCCCGCTCCAGGAGGAGCTGCGGCTCTGCGCCGACGAGGGCCGCCCGCTGGTGCTCGAGGATCCGGACGCTCCCGCGGCCCAGGCGCTCTACCACGCCGCGCGCGGCATCATCGCGGCGACGCCGCAGGAGCTGGCGGTGCTTCAGGCGCCGTCCGGCCCGCCCATGCCCGAGGTCACGGGCACTGCGCTGCCGATGGCAAGCGGCTAGCGCCGACCGCCTCTACGCGGACTTCTTGTAGTAGTCCGCGTTGACCTGGATGTACTGCTGCCACTCGTCGGGCAGCTGGTCCTCGGCGAAGCAGGCGTCCACCGGGCAGGCCTCGACGCAGGCGTCGCAGTCGATGCACTCCTCCGGGTCGATGTAGAGCATCTTGACCAGGTCGTAGTCAGCCTCGTCGGGGGTCGGATGGATGCAGTCGACCGGGCAGACCTCCACGCAGGAGTTGTCCTTGGTGTCGATGCAGGGTTCGGCGATGACGTAGGCCATGGTCTCCTTCTCGTGTCCAAAAGGCGCCTGGGCGCGAGGGACGGGCATTGTACCGTTGCCCTAGTGGCGCCTTCCCTCCGAATCGGCTTCGCTGGCTGCGGGCGCGCGACCGCAGACCTGCACCTGCCCGCAGCGGACGCGGCCGCCCTGCGGTGAGCGCTACGGCGCGCACCGTCGCGCTGCTGGCGCTCCGGCAGGGGGCGAACGCCGCCGGCTACCTGCTCGAGCGCTCTGCAGGGCTCAAGCGCAGCCCCCAAAGCTGCCGAGAAAAGGACTGATGGACCGAATCAGCTCCTGGCTCTGCCCCACCGAGCAGCACCGCGCCCGCGCGCTCGAGGCGGGCGCCCGGGTCCGCACCGCACGGACGATCGCCGCCGTCGCGTGCGGGATCGCCCTGGTGGCGATCGTCCCGTTCTTCGGGTGGTGGATCCTGATCCTGTTCGCGGTCGTGGCCCTGACCCTCGGCACGCTCGAGGGCCGGCTGCGCAGGAGCGAGCGCCCTGAGCTGATCGCGGCCCAGAGCATGCTGCTGATCCTCGCCGTGCTGGCTGTGGGTGTGGGGATGAGCGGGGGCGCGGAGAGCCCG
>DASQER010000013.1:0-12532 GCA_035633575.1 Thermoleophilaceae bacterium | reverse complement strand
CTCACGCCGGCACCGGGCTCGGCCAGCGCCCGGCCTTCAGCGGCGCCAGCAGGCAGGCGAGGACCACCATCGAGCCGATCAGGACGGCGGGGAGCGGTACGAGCGAGAGCATGGCGACGGTGTTGAAGGCGGCGTGGATGGCGATCACGGCGAACAGGGAGCCGGTGCGTTCGTAGACCAAGCACTGTCCCACTCCGAACACCGCGATGACCGGCAGGATGATCGCCGTGTCGGTGCCCTGGAAGTGGAGCGCGCCGAAGACGAGGCCGTCGATCAGCGCCGCCGACCAGACCGCGAGGCGCGTGCGCAGCGCGCGGTAGAAGAACGCGCGGAAGAAGATCTCCTCGGCGACGGGCGCGACGACGATCACCGCCAGCGCCACCGCGAAGCCGGCCACCGGGTTGCCCTGACCGAGATCCTCGACGTTGGTCTCGTCCACCTGGAACAGCTCGATGTAGCCGAGCTCGAAGCCGAGCATGAGGGCGAAGGCGAGCACGGTCAAGCCCACGGTCGGCCACAGCCTGGTCGCCCGGATGCCGAAGTGCCAGCGGCGCGGCGAGCGCTTCAGCGAGGCGAGCAGCAGGGCTGCCAGGACGAGCAGGCCGTCCTGGACGAGCAGCAGCGCCAGCAGCGCTATCCCGGCCACCGCCTCCGAGATGCCGAACGTGAGGATCACCGGCAGCAGGGGGAAGCTCGCGACCACGATCGCGCCGAAGGCGCCGAACAGGGCCGCGGGCGCGTACCAGGGCGGCCAGGACGGCCGGGCCGCCTCCGGCAGCTCGGGCGGCTCCGGCGGGCGGCCCCGCCTCAAGGGCGAAGCACGGCGACGAAGTCGAGTGCGCGCTCGAGCGGCCCTTCGCGAAGGGCGAAGTCGCGGGCCGAGATGGCGGGTGTGAAGCGGTCGTAGAAGGGCTTGGTGATCCCGAGCGCGGCGTGCACGCGGTCCCAGCCCGCGCGCAGCGCCAGCTCGTGGGCGCGCAGCACGCGCGCGTGAAAGAGGCCGAGCAGCTCGACCTCTTTGAAGACGCTCTGGCAGAGCGCCCCGAACTCCTCCGCCCGGTACTCCTTGAGGTGCCAGGGGTTGTCCGACTTCTGGGCCCCGGGCGGGGCGAGCATGAGCAGGTTCGGCGTCGAGACGTAGGCGGCGCCGGCGGGGCGCAGCATCTCGCGGAAGTGCCGCAGGATCGACTCGGGGTCGGCCACGTGCTCGATCGTCTGGAGGAACACGACGGCATCGCAGGGCTCCGAGTGGCGCTCCACCAGGTCGCGCACGAAGCGGATGCCGGGACGCGTGTACTTCAGGCGCGCGTGCTCGTGGGCCTCGGGGTTGGCGTCCACGCCGGTCACGCGGCGGGCCCGCCTTGCGAGCACCTCGACCCCATAGCCCTCGCCGCAGGCCATGTCGACCGCGTCGCGGCCGTGGCAGCGCTCGGCGACCCATTCGTACACGGCGAGGTGGCGCCGGAACCAGTAGTTCTCGGCGGGCACGTCCGGCAGTGTGCGCTCCCCGGTCAGCTCCAGCGGCGGCACGCCCTGCGGCTGGGCTCTCTGGACCGTGTCCTGCATGGGCGGCGCAGTGTAGGAGCTAGGCTCCCCCGGCCCATGCAGACGGCAGAGAGCATCAGGGACGCCAACGTCCGCTACCACGACCTGGCCGCCGAGCACTACGACTCGAAGTGGGGCATCAACTACGACGAGGTCGGCCAGGCACAGGTCACGGTAAAGCTCCGGAAGGCGCTCGGACACGAGCCGCGGCGCTACGCGCGGGCGCTCGAGATCGGGGCCGGGACGGGCTACTTCTCGCTCAACCTGCTGCGCGCCGGCGTGATCGGCGAGGCGGTGGCCACGGACATCTCGCCCGGGATGCTGCACAAGCTGGAGCGCTCGGCCGCGGAGCTGGGCCTGCCCGTCGCGACGGCCGCCTGCGAGGCGTCGGAGCTGCCCTTCGAGGACGACTCCTTCGACCTCGTCTTCGGCCACGCCGTGCTCCACCACCTGCCCCACCTGGACGCCGCCTTCCGCGAGTTCCGGCGCGTCCTGCGCCCCGGCGGCGCGGTGGCCTTCTGCGGCGAGCCCTCCCACTACGGCGACCGCATCGCGGCCTGGCCCAAGCGCGGCGCCAACGCGGTCGCGCCGCTGTGGCGGGCCCTCATGGGCGCCGGACCGCGGCCCTCCAACGGCAACGGGAACGGCCGCCGAAGCGAGGAGGACCGGCTCGAGCGGGTGGTGGACGTGCACGCCTTCACGCCCCCCGACCTGTCCGAGCATGCCCGGGCCGCCGGGTTCGAGCGCGTGCGCGTGAGCGGCGAGGAGCTGGCGGCGAGCCTCTTCGGCTGGGCCAACCGGACGCTCGAGGCCTCGGCAGACCCGCTCGACGTCCCGTGGGCCTGGTGCGTGTACGCGTACCGCGGCTACCTGCTGCTCCAGACGCTCGACCGCTCGCTCTTGGAGCCGCGCCTGCCGGCGGCGCTCTTCTACAACCTGCTGCTGTCGGCGCGCGCGCCGTCCTAGGCGACGACTAGAGCGAGCGCCGGCAGCGCCGCGGCCCCCATCAGCGCCCAATCGGCTGCGCGGGCCGAGAGCGGCAGCGGCAGCGCCGGCGCGGGCGGACGGAAGGCGGCCGCCTCGCGGATCACCCAGGCGAGCACGGCGTCGAGCAGCGCGAGCGGGCGCTTCGGGGCCTCGGACAACCGGGCGGCCAGCGAGCGGCCTGCGGCCGCCAGCCGCCCCTCGGAGGCGATCCCGTCCAGCACCTCGGCGGCCTCGGTCGCCGAGGGGATTCGGCGCAGCCGGCCGAGCACCCGGCGCGAGACCTCCCGCAACCCGGCGGCGCCCGCCGCCGCCCGCAGCCAGGTGGCCGCCAGCACAAGCAGCGCGGCGCGGCCGGCGCGCCGGAGCGCGGTGTCCAGGCCGAGCCCGCCGCCCAGGGCGAACGCGAACGCCCCGGCGGCCAGGATCGCGGCGAACAGGACGCCGGCCGGCACGGGGTCGTGCTCGGGTCGCGACAGGACCCAGGCGAGCGCGAGCCAGGCGGAGACGGCGGCGAGCAGCGGCCATGCGGTGCTCGACAGCAGCAGCACGAAGGCGACCGCGGCGGCAACGGCGATGGCGCGCGGGTCGAAGCGGCGCCGTGAAGCGGGCTCGCTCTCGTCGCCGCCGTTCGCGGGGACCGCCTCGGCGGCCGGCGCCTCCTCCCACGCCCGCAGCCCGCGCCTGTACACGAGCACTTGCACGGTGCTGGCGAAGACCGCCCAGCCCAGCAGGCCGGCGAGCGTCAGGGCCAGCGCGTCCGCCGTGCCGACCTCGATCCCGACCCTGCGGCCGATCGCGTCGTAGGTGCCGGCGTACGCGTCGAGCCCGCCGGCGATCACCCAGATGAAGAACGCCGTCGTGGCGGCGTTGTGCAGCAGCCGTATGGCGGCGCAGGCGAGCAGCTGGAGCCAGAGAGGCGCGCGGCGGGCGTGCAGGCGGCCCAGCAGAGGCGCGCTCAGGGCCTGGGTGAGCGGGACGCCGAAGCGCGCCGGGCCGATGATCGCGACCGTCTCGAGCATCGCCGCGGCGCTCGCCCCGAAGCCGAGCCGGGCGCCCCGGCGCTCCGCCACCCGCGCGAGCGCGACGCCGCCGGCGAGCGCTATCCAGAAGCCGCCCGTGGGAGCGGCCCGAGCCGCGAGGAAGGACACCACCGCCACGTGGGCAGGGCCGGTCGCGGCGGGCGGGACGGCGGTCGCCATGAAAACGCGACCGTAGCGGGAGCGGCTTGCACCGCCCCGCCGGAGGTCGGGTATGGGGTCGCGGCGCGCCCGGCACAGCCGGGCGCTTGCGCGATACGGGGTTGGTCGGGACTCCCGGGGCGGTGCCTCGGGTGGTCGGCCTAGCTGCCGGAGTAGTGCCGGATCGGAGACTCGGCGATGCGCCGACCAAGATCGGCAACGTCGTCGTCGCTCAGCTGCGCGGTCGGGAAGCCAACCTGCTCCAGCTCGTCGCGGACTCGCTGCACGCCCTGGATGTAATCCAGCTTCGCGCCCAGCTTCACCATCACCGACTTCGCGTTCTCGTCGTCGATGGCGGCGCTTCCGTCCGCAGACGGCTTGAGGAGCCAGGACTTGACGGCCTCGGCCTCAGCCAGCGTGAGCTCGAGGCTCACGCCCTGGTCAGCACCCTCCGGGAGACCGTTGGTCACCTCGATGGACATGTGGTGGCTATCGGCGTGGTTGCGGCCGACTTGAACCTGGGTGGGAAACCTGGACGCCGTGCAAGGACCTGCTCACTAGCCTTGACCCATGGCGCAGCCGATCGAGCGCTTCCCGCTGTTCCCGCTCGGTCTCGTGCTGCTGCCCGGGGAGCTCGTTCCCCTCCACATCTTCGAGGACCGCTACAAGCTGATGATCGGCGAGTGCCTCGACGAGGAGCGCGAGTTCGGGATCATCTGGCTGTCCGACGATGGGCTCAAGGAGGTCGGCTGCTCGGCGCGCATCACGCGCGTCCTCGAGCGCTTCGACGACGGCCGGCTCAACATCCTCGTGGAGGGCACCGACCCGTTCCGGCTGGCGCGCCGGATCGAGGACCTCCCCTACCCCGCCGGGGACATCGAGCTGCTCGCCGACGACGCCGAGGACGACAAGGACGCTCTCGAGCGCGCGCGCTCGCGCTACGCCGACCTCGTCGAGCAGGTCACGGACTCCCGTCCGGAGCCGGACGCGCTCGCCCAGCTCGACGCCTACGGGATGGCGGCGACCCTCGAGGTGGCGCCGGCAGCGAAGCAGAGCCTGCTCGAGCTGCGCTCGGAGAGCAGCCGCCTGGAGCAGCTGGAGGGGCTGTTCACCGAGGCGCTCCAGCGCATCGAGATGGCCGAGCGAGCCGCGGAGCGCGCCAGCGGCAACGGCCACCTCAGGCCGAGCGACTAGCTGGGAGCTGCCCGCTACTCGACGAGCGTCGCCACGCCGCCGCGGCGCGGGTCGCCACCGCCTGTCAGCTCGCCGCTGTCGGGGTTGCGAGCCACCGCCTGCACTCCGCCGAAGAATAGGTTCTGCTCGCTCCAGCGCCGGACCGTCCAGCCGGCCTCCTCCAGGCGCTGGAGGGCGGCCTCGTCCACGGCAGGCTCGGCGTCCAGCTGCCTGCCCTCCACGTGGATGCGGGGCGCCGAGACCGCCTCCTGGGCCGCGAGCCCGTGGTCCACCACGCCGAGCACGGTTTGCAGGATCGCCGAGCGAATCCGGTTCGAGCCGGCGCTCCCGATCGCGATCTCGGGCCGCCCGTCGCGCAGCACGACGGTCGGCGCCATCATGCTCGGCACCCGCGCGCCGGGCGGGTGCTGGTGGAACCCGTGCGGATTCAGGTCGTGCTCGCCGAGCATGTTGTTGAGGTGGACGCCCGTGCCGGGGACCACCACGCCCGAGCACGAGCCGTTAGAGCAGGTGACCGACGCGCACGCGCCCTCGGCGTCCATGACGGATATGTGCGTCGTGTTGCCGAGCCGCGAGCGAACCTCGATCGCGACCGAGTCGAGCGCCTTCTTGGCCAGGAAGCGCTCCAGGAAGCCCTCGGTGGCCAGCCCCTCGAGGAACTCCTCGTCGCGCGCGCGGTTGGTCGAGGCGATCACCTCGGCGATCACGTAGGGGTCGTGAGGGCGCCCGAGGCGCTCGAGGATCCCGAGGGCGTCCGCGATCAGGATCCCTCCCGACGACGGCGGCGGATTGGTGAGCACCTCGCGCCCCCGGTAGGTCACGCGAGCCGGCTCGCGCTCGATCACCTCGTAGGAGCTCAGGTCCTCGCGGCTCAGGAGGCCGCCGCGATCGAGCACCCAGTCGCTCACCGCGGCCGCCACGTCACCCGTGTAGAGGAATGCCGGGCCCTCGGCGCCCAGCCGGTCGAGCAGGTCGCCCAGCTCCGGCAGCCGGATCGTGTCACCCTCGCCGAGCAGCCGGCCGCCGGGCGCGTAGATCGCCGCGCACTCCGGCATCGACGTGACGATCGGGCGCAGGACCTCGAACAGGAACGCCTGCATCGGCACGACCTCGATGCCCTCGCGCGCGGCCCGCGCGGGCGCGCCCGTGAGGTCGGCCAGCCGCGCGCTCCCGAAGCGCTCGAGCGTCTCGGCCAGCCCCAGCGTGGTCCCATAGGCCCCGCACGACGCCGGCCCCACGTTGAAGCGCTGGACCGCGTCGTCGCTGAAGCGCACGTCGATCGGCACCAGCGCGGCCGGCTCGCGGCCGTCGAGGCCCAGGCCGGGAGCGGCCACGAAGAAGTCGAGCACGTGCGTGTCGCCGCCCGCGTGCACCACCATGAAGCCGCCGGCGCCCGGGCCCGTGAGCGGCGACTCCGCCACGAACGACATCAGCACCGCCGCCACCGCGGCGTCGACCGCGTTGCCGCCCGCCCGCAGCACATCGGCCCCGGCCTGCGCCGTGAGCGGATGGCCGGCTGCGACCACCCCTCTCATCGGGGCGAGCCTAGTGCTCCCGACGGCGGGAGCACCTAACGGTCAGTTCGGGCGGGTCAGCTGCGCGGCAGGAACTCGGGCACGTCCACGTCGGCCAGCGTGCCCGCGGTCACGCGCTCGCGCGAGCGGCGCACCTTCGGCTCTGCGTCGGCCGGGATGCCGCGTCCCTCGCGGCGCTCGCGCTGCTCGCCCCGCGGCGTCGCGCGGTGCACCGGCCGGTCCCCGTAGCCGGTGGCCACGACCGTCACCCACACCTGGTCCTCGACCTTGTCGTCGACCATGGCGCCGAAGATGATGTTCGCATCGGGATGCGCCGCCTCGGCCACCGCCTTCGCGCTCTCGTTGACCTCCCAGAGGGAGAGGTCGCGGCCGCCGGTGATTGACAGCAGGATCGAGCGCGCGCCCTCGAGCGAGGTCTCCAGCAGCGGAGACTCGATCGCGTGCTCCACCGCATCCATCGCGCGGCGGTCGCCCGAGCCCATGCCGATGCCGAGCAGCGCCTGCCCCGCCTCGGACATGATCGTTCGCACGTCGGCGAAGTCCAGGTTGATGAGCCCGGGGAGGGTGATCAGGTCTGAGATGCCCTGCACGCCCTGGCGCAGCACGTCGTCCGCCACGCGGAACGCCTCGACCATCGAGGTCGACTTGTCGAGCACCGTGAGCAGCCTGGCGTTCGGGATCACGATCAGCGTGTCCACCTCGCGGGCGAGGTCCTCCACGCCCTGGTCGGCCTGCTCGCCACGGCGCGCACCCTCGAAGGAGAACGGCTTGGTGACGATGCCGACGGTGAGCGCCCCCACCTCGCGGGCGATGCGCGCGACGACCGGCGCCGCGCCGGTGCCCGTGCCTCCACCCGAGCCGGCGGCGATGAACACCATGTCCGCGCCCTTGAGGTGGCTCTTGATCTCGTCGTAGTTCTCGAGCGCGGCGGCGCGGCCGAGGTCGGGGTTCGACCCGGAGCCGAGCCCGCGCGTCGCGTCGCTGCCGATGTGCAGCCGGGTGGTGGCAGCCGACCCCTCGAGCGACTGGACGTCGGTGTTCAGGGCGATGAACTCCACGCCCTCCACCTGCGCCTCGATCATGCGGTTGACGGCGTTCACGCCGGCACCGCCCACGCCGACCACTCGCAGCATGGGCTCGGCGGCGCTGTTGCGACGCGGCGCCGAGAACTGCTCCTCGTCCGGCTCCGGCGCACGCGAGGCCGGTGCGGGGTCGCGCTCCAGGATGTTCTCGGGGATGTCCTGGGAGAAGACGGACTTGAGACGCTCCTCCGCACTGGGCACGCCCTCGTAGCGGCTCCAGCGCTCCTCGCGCTCCTGGCGGCGCTCCTCGCGCTCCTGCGCACGGCGAGCGGCCTCGGTCCTGCGCCCGCCGAGATCGTGCGACTCGGTCTGCGCCTGCGGCTCCGGCACGTGGCGCGTGACCTGCGGGGCGGGCCCGCCCTCGGGCAGCGGCCGGCCGGCCTTCGGCTCGCGCTCGGTGGGACGCTCCTCCTGGCGAGGCTGCGACTCCGGACGAGCTTCGCCCTCGTCCGTCTTGCGGAAGAGCTGCGCCAGGGGACCCTCGCGCATGCTCGCCCTCTTACCGCTTGCCATTCGCCAGGACCTCCTCCGCTAGCTGACGGTAGGCATAGGCCGCCTTGCCGTCGGGGTCGTACTTCAGCACCGACATCCCCCTGACGGGGGCCTCGGCGAAACGAACGGTCTTGTTGATGCGCGATGCGAAGACGCGGTCCCCGAAGTTCTCCTCGAGGATCTGGATCGCCTCCTTGGCGTGCACCGTGCGGTTGTCCACGAGCGTCGGCAGGATGCCCTCGATCTCGATCTCGGGGTTCAGCTCCTCGCGGACCATGGACAGCGTGTTCTGGAGCTGGATCAGCCCGCGCATGGACAGATACTCGCATTGCACGGGGACGATCACCTTTTGCGAGGCCGTCAGGGCGTTGATCGTGAGCAGCCCGAGGCTCGGCGGGGTGTCGATGAAGATGTAGTCGTAGTCGTCCCGGACGGGCTCGAGCGCCTTCTTGAGCGAGCGCTCGCGCCCCATCATGGTGGACATCGCGATCTCGGCGCCGGCGAGGTCGATCGAGGCGCAGGCCACGTCGACCTCGCGCTTGCGGATCACCTCTCGGATCGAGAGCTGGTGCACGAGCACGTCGTACATCGACGCCTCGAGCGTGTCGGGGTCGATGCCCTGGCTCATCGTCAGGTTGCCCTGCGGGTCGAGGTCGACGCAGAGCACGCGATGGCCCCGCTCGACGAACGCCGCCGCCAGGTTCAGCGTGGTGGTTGTCTTCGCGACACCGCCCTTCTGGTTGGTGAACGCGATGATCTTGGCCTTGGGCGTGGGCGTGGGCGTGGGCGTCACGGGTGCCTCCGGATCAAGTCCATTACGCAAGCGGTATTCGCACGGGTTGGGCGGAATCCTTCACCCTTCCCATCGGTGCCTTCGATATTGGACAAGCGCCTGGTCCTCGTGACCGGCAAGGGCGGCGTCGGTAGGACGACCGTGGCCGCCGCCCTCGGGCTCGCCGCCGCCAGGCGCGGCAAGCGCACGGTGGTGTGCGAGGTGGCCGAGCAGGGGCGCCTAGCGGGCATCTTCGGCGCGAGCGCGGCCGGTCACAGCGAGGTGGAGCTGGCGCCCAACCTGTTCGCGCTCTCGGTCGATCCCGAGCGGGCGAAGGAGGAGTGGCTGCGCTACCAGCTCAAGTCGCGCACGCTCGCCGGCGTGCTGGGCGGGAGCCGGCTGTTCCAGTACCTCACGGCCGCGGCGCCCGGCCTGAGCGAGCTGGTGACGATCGGCAAGGTGTGGGACCTGGCGCAGCTCGAGCGCCGCACCGGCGGCTCGGTGTTCGACCTGGCGATCGTGGACGCCCCCGCGACGGGCCACGGGCTCGCAATGCTGACCGCGCCGCGCACGTTCGCCTCCGTGGCGCGGTTCGGCCCGGTCGGCCGCCAGGCCGAGACGATCGACCGCTTCCTGCGCGACCAGGCCTCCACCGGCGTGCTGGTGACCGCGCTGCCGGAGGAGATGCCGGTGAACGAGACGATCGAGTTCGAGCACAGCCTGCGGGAGGAGCTCGGGATGGGCGTGGACCGCATCGTCGTGAACGCGGTGCACCCGACCCGCTTCAACGCCGACGAGGCGCGGCGGCTCGAAGCGGTCGAGGGCGGCAGCTCCGCGGCGCGGGCCGCAGTCGCGGCCGCGCTCTCGGAGCACAACCGGGCGCGGACCGAGCACGCGCAGGTGCGTCGCCTGCGGCGGGCTGCCGCGGCGCCGGTGGCAACGCTGCCGCGCGTGTTCGAGCCCGAGCTTCGCCGCGAGGACCTGGAGCGGCTGTCCGCGGAGCTGGAGCGCAGGCTGTGATCGCCGACTGGCTCGAGCGCAAGGAGGTCTGCATCTGCGCGGGCTCCGGCGGCGTGGGCAAGACCACCACCTCCGCGGCGATCGCGCTCGGCATGGCCGCGCGCGGCAAGAAGGTCGCCGTGCTGACGATCGACCCCGCCAAGCGCCTCGCGAACTCGCTCGGCCTGCCGGAGCTGGGAAACGAGGAGCGGCTCGTGAAGGCCGACGTCGAGGGCGAGCTCTGGGCCATGATGCTCGACGCGAAGCGGACCTTCGACGAGCTGGTCGAGTGGCACGCCCCCGACGAGGGCACGCGCGACGCGGTGCTCTCGAACCGGATCTACCAGGAGCTCTCGAACGCGGTGGCCGGCTCGCAGGAGTACATGGCCATGGAGAAGCTGCACGAGCTCCACCAGGAGGGCCGCTACGACCTGCTGGTGCTGGACACCCCTCCCACCCGCAACGCGCTCGACTTCCTCGAGGCCCCCAAGAAGCTCACCGCCTTCATCGACTCGCGCACCCTCCAGCTCTTGACCGCGCCGGGGATGATGGGGCTGAAGGTGCTCGGCCGCGGCTGGGGCATGGTCTTCTCGGTGATGAAGCG
This sequence comes from Thermoleophilaceae bacterium, assembly GCA_035633575.1. Classification (GTDB taxonomy): domain Bacteria; phylum Actinomycetota; class Thermoleophilia; order Solirubrobacterales; family Thermoleophilaceae; genus JACVRW01. The sequence continues at coordinate 2,144 of DASQER010000013.1, read as the reverse complement.
CGCCACCGGCATCGACCTGCTGGAGGACCTGTCCGCCTTCTTCTCGAGCTTCGGCGACATGGCCGACGGCTTCCGCGAGCGAGCCGAGCGGGTGAACGCGCTGCTCGCGGACAGCCGCAGCGCCTTCGTGCTGGTGACCTCCCCGCGCGCCGACGCGGTCGAGGAGGCGGGCTGGTTCCACCACCGCCTGCTCGACGCCGGCCTGCCGTTCGCGGGCGTGGTGGCCAACCGCGTGCACCCCCCGGCGCCGAGGGGCGACCCCTCCGCCGAGCTCGAGGGGCTGCTGGGCGACGAGGCGCTGGCCCGCAAGGTGCTGCGCACCTTCGAGGAGGAGCGCCGCCTGGCCGCCCGGGACCGCGCGAACCTCGCCGACCTCCGCCGCCGCCTGGGCCGCAAGCCGATGATCGAGGTGCCCCACCTCGACGACGACGTGCACGACCTCGACGGCCTGCGCCGGATGGACGAGTACCTGTTCGGCTAGGCCGGGTGCGCAGCGACGGTCAGACCGGCGCCGAGTAGTCCTCGGGGTCGTCCCAGCCCCAGTCGGCGGACTGGGTAACGCCGTCGAGCTCGTGCTGCACCGCTTCGGGCGCGACCGTGACGGCCTCGAGCTCGGCGGTGTCGGGCTCGTACGCCGGCTCCGGCTCGTAGTCCGGCTCCGGCTCGTACTCGACCGCGGGCTCCGGCTCGCGCTCGAAGCGCGGCTCCTTCCGCAGGTCGCGCGCCTCGATCTCCATGAACGACTCCGGCCCCGATTCGAGCAGGATGTCGTCGGCGACCCCCTTGAGGTCCGCGTCGAGGTAGCCGCAGAGGACGTCGCGGAGCAGCGCTCGCAGGTGCCCCTCGACCTCGGCGACCAGCTCGCGCGGGGACTCCGCTTCCAGGCGCACGCCGGCGGAGCCTCCCATGACATGGCGCTCCAGCGCGATCGCCGCCTCGAGGCGGCGCTGCACGTCGCGGCGCATGCCCTCCTCCGCGCATAGCGCCGCCAGCCGCGGCGCCAGGCCGGCCTGGCCGGCGTCGCTCGTGGCGTCCAGCAGGGCGCGCAGCGCGAGCAGGAGGTCGGACAGCGCCTCCACCTCCCAGCGCCGCTCGCAGCCCATCTCGAAGCGGTCCAGCGCCCACGCGACCGTCTCGGGCGGACGGGCGCCACAGGTCGCGGCGAAGAACTCTCGGAAGGCCTGCTCCTCGCCCGCCGCGAGCAGCCAGCCGGCCTCCCGGGGCGGGCCGCCAGAGCCGATCGGGAGCGTCTGCCAGCGCCCGTGATCGGCCTGCCCCCAGCCGGGCGCGCCGAGGGTCACGCCGCCGGGCGCCCACAGGCGCATGGCCGTGACCACACTCGCGAAGCGGGCGGCGGGCTCGCTGGCCGGAATCGGCTCGCCCGCGGGCATGTCGCGCTCGAGCACGCACAGGAGCGCGGGGCTGCCGTCGCCCTCCTCGGGGAAGACCGCCTCCTCCGGCGCGTCGAAGGCATCGCCGCGCACGAGCGCGAGCCCGTCGCCGAGCTCAACGCGCTCGGCCTCCATCCACGCCCCGCGCAGCGGCGCGACCACGCGGGCGCGCACGGCATCGCGGTAGAGCGTGAGCTCGACCTCCCCGTACACGCGCCCGAAGCGCTCCTCGGGGAAGCCGAAGCTCGTCGCGTCCTCGTAGAGGCGCTCGAGCATGGCCTGGAGCGCCGGCTCCGCCTGCTCCCCGCGCAGGCCGTTCATGCGCAGCCACGCGGCCGCGCCCGCGCCCAGCTCGTGGCACGCCCGGGCGCAGGCGGGAAGCTCGCGCAGTCGCGCCCAGCGCTCCGAGAGGAACGCCGGGGTGCGCGGCTGGTAGCGGTAGAGGGCGGGCCCACGGCTGCTTCCCTCGTCGACGACGTCGAACTCGACCTCGGCGCCGGCTTTCAGGTCATCTGTGAGAAGCGCGGCGGCCTCCAGCGCGAAGTCCCGCAGGGCGTCGTGGAGAGCACGGTTGCGCATGCAGCGCGATTTCGGCGCGCCTGCGGAGTGTCCTGCCGTGCGCTTGCGCGACTACGCGGCGACGGGCTCGCGCCCGGCGGCCGGCGTGGCGGCGCAGTCGTCCACGCCGAGCCACTCGCGCCCGTAGCGGCGCATGTCCTCGATCAGCGGCACGATCGCCTCGCCCTTCGGCGT
>DASQER010000012.1:0-1848 GCA_035633575.1 Thermoleophilaceae bacterium | reverse complement strand
GCGAAGGAGGTGCTGATCCAGGTGAACGTGGCGGGGGAGGGGGAGAAGGCCGGAATAGCGCCCGAGGAGCTGGGCGACTTCATCGCCGGCTGCCCCGTCCCGGTGACCGGGCTGATGACGATGCCGCCCTTCGTCGAGCAGGCCGAGGACAACCGCCGCCACTTCGCGCGCCTGGCCGAGCTGGCGGGCGAGCACGGCCTCTCACGCCTCTCGATGGGAACCACGCAGGACTACGAGGTGGCCGTCGAGGAGGGCGCGACGATCGTGCGCCTCGGCTCGGTCCTTTACGACGAGCATTGAGGACGCGCCCCGGATGGGTTGGGCGTTTTTCCTGGCGATATGCCCAGATAAAACGCCCAACCCCGCGTGGGACCGGCGCCGGGGCTACGGTGTGTAGCCCACGCGGTCGAGGAAGTCGGCGATCACGCCGGAGAGACGCGCGCCCTGCCAGGCGAGCGGGGATTCGCCCTTGTCCTCGACCACGAGCTCGGCATTGGGGAGGCGGCGCGAATACTCCTCCGCGACGGCGAGCGGGTGGCGTGTGTCGGCCTCGTCGCGTGAGCCGACGATCAGGACGGGCACCTCGAGCTCTGACAGCGGCTCCAGGCCCTTCCAGGCGGTCGAGCGCGGTACCTCGCGCAGTGCCCGCGCGACGGCGTCGAGGTGCTCGTGGCGCTCCATTCGCTGCCGGGTCGCCTCGCGGGCGACGGCGCGCCAGCGCTCGGGGAGCCCACGAGGCTGCGCCAGCTCGACGAACTCCTCAATGCCGCCCTTCAGCGCCGTTGCGAGACGCTCCCAAACCTCGCCGTCCACGTCCCCGGTGCGGGCGTAGCCGGTGTACGCGGGCGTGATCTGCACGAGCGCCGGCACCCGCTCGGGGTGCTCCAGTGTGAAGGCCATGGCGGTGGCGGCGCCCATCGAGCTTCCGACCAGCGCGGCCCGCTCCACGTCGAGGTGGTCGAGAACGGCGGCCAGGTCGCCGACCAGGTCCGCGTACTCGTAGCGCGGGGCGGGGGAGGACGCTCCATGCCCGCGCGCGTCGTAGGAGATGAGCCGGTATCCGCGCTTGATCAGCGCCCGCGAGCCCTGCACCACGTTGCGGCGCGTGGCGGACAGGCCGTGCAGCAGCACGACCGGCGGGCCGTCGCCCACGTCCTCGCCCTCCACCGTCACGTTTCCCGCGCCGGGAAGCTGGCGCAGCACCTGGAACTTCGTCGTCTCCACGGCCCTACACTGTGACAAGGAGTTTCCCGCTTACGGGCGAACCCCACGGTCGTATGGCGCTTCGCGACACATGGCACCGCACGCTGGTCTACTTCGGCCTCGCCGAGGAGGAGGATCCGCGCTACGAGGCGATTCCGGACGCCGAGCCCGAGGCCGAGCTCGAGGATCGCTACCGGGAGCGCCCGAACGTGCGGCGGCTCCAGCGGCGGCGCCGGGACGAGTTCGACGACATCTTCGCCGACGAGCCGCGCGGCGGCTCCCGCGAGACGCGCGTGCTGCGCCCGGTGGGCGGCAACGGCGGCTCGCGCGCGGGCGCGGACATCCAGGTCCACCTGGTGATCCCCAAGAGCTTCAACGACGCCCAGCAGATCGCCGACCAGTACAAGGACGGCGTGCCGGTGATCCTCAACCTTCAAAGCAGCGACACGGACCTCTCGAAGCGGCTGATCGACTTCGGGTCCGGCCTCACCTACGCGCTCGACGGCGGCATGCAGCGGATCGCCGACAAGGTCTTCCTGCTCACGCCGCGCAACGTCGAGGTCTCGGCCGAGGAGCGGGCCCGCCTGCTCGAGCGCGGAGGCTTCTTCAACCAGGCGTAGGAACCGCCGCGCCCGGCCCGAACTC
>DASQER010000011.1:0-5769 GCA_035633575.1 Thermoleophilaceae bacterium | reverse complement strand
ATCCGCCGATCGCGTCCGTCCGAAGCTAGGCTCGATCGATGCCAAACCGTCTGGCTGGAGAAACCTCCCCCTACCTCCTCCAGCATGCGGACAACCCCGTCGACTGGTACCCCTGGGGCGCCGAAGCGCTGGGCCGGGCGCGGAACGAGAACAAGCCGCTGCTCATCTCGATCGGCTACTCCGCCTGCCACTGGTGCCACGTGATGGAGCGCGAGTCGTTCGAGGACCCGGAGACGGCGGCGCTCATGAACGAGCGCTTCGTCTGCATCAAGCTCGACCGCGAGGAGCGGCCGGACCTCGACTCGATCTACATGGAGGCCTGCCAGGCGATGACGGGCCAGGGCGGCTGGCCGCTGAACGTCTTCCTGACGCCCGAGCAGGTGCCGTTCTTCGCGGGCACCTACTTCCCGCCCGACTCGCACATGGGCATGCCCAGCTGGCGCTCGGTGCTCGAGGCGGTGGCGAGCGCCTGGGACGAGCGCCGCGACGAGATCCGCGCGGGCGGCGAGCGGATCGCCGAGCGCCTGCGCGGCGGCGCGCTGCTCGGTCCGTCCGAGCAGCCCTTCGACGAGCGTGCGCTGGACGCGGCGGTCGAGGCGCTTCGCTCGCGCTACGACCGCGCCCACGGCGGCTTCGGCAGCGCGCCGAAGTTCCCGCCCGCATCGGCGATCGAGCTCCTCCTGCGCCGGGGCGAGACGGAGATGAGCGCGCACACCCTGCGCGCGATGGCCTCCGGGGGCATGTACGACCAGGTGGGCGGAGGCTTCGCGCGCTACTCGGTGGACACCCACTGGCTCGTGCCGCACTTCGAGAAGATGCTCTACGACAACGCGCTGCTGGCGCGCGCGTACCTGCACGGCTGGCAGGTGACCGGCGAGCCGCTCTTCCGTACCGTCACGCAGGAGACGCTCGACTGGGCCCTGCGCGAGATGCGCGGCCCCGAGGGGGGCTTCTACTCTGCGCTCGACGCGGACTCCGAGGGCGTGGAGGGCAAGTTCTACGTCTGGTCGGTGGAGGAGTTGCGCGCGGCGCTCGAGGGCGAGCCGGACGCCGACGAGGCGATCGCCTGGTTCGGCGCCACGGATCGCGGCAACTTCGAGGGCGGGAACATCCCCGTACGAGGGCCGGGCGAGCCCGAGCGCCGCGACGAGTGGCGCCGGCGCCTCTACGAGGTGCGCGCCGAGCGGGTCTGGCCGGGGCTCGACGACAAGCGGCTGACGTCCTGGAACGCGCTGATGATCTCCGCGCTGGCCGACGCCGGCGCCGTGCTCGAGCGCGACGACTACCTCGACGGCGCCCGCGCGGCCGCGGACTTCGTCCTGCGCGACCTGCGCGACGACCGGGGCCGCCTGCTGCGCAGCTGGAAGGACGGCCGGGCGAAGCTGAACGCCTACCTCGAGGACCACGCGTTCCTGCTCGAGGCGCTGCTCTCGCTCTACGAGGCGACCTTCGAGCCGCGCTGGTTCGCCGAGGCGCGCGGGCTCGCCGACACGATGATCGAGCGCTTCGCCGACGACGAGAACGGCGGCTTCTTCGAGACCTCCTCGGACCACGAGCGGCTGGTGGCGCGGCGCAAGGACCTCGAGGACCACCCGATCCCGGCGGGCAACTCGAGCGCCGCCTACGGGCTGCTGCGCCTCGCAGCCCTCACCGGCGAGCACCGGTACGAGGCCCGGGCGGAGTCGGTGCTGCGCCTGCTGCACGAGCTGGCGCCCAAGCACCCGCAGGCGTTCGGGCACCTGCTCCAGGCGCTCGACTTCCGCCTGGCGCCCGTGAAGGAGGTCGCCCTCGTCGGCGAGGAGCTGCGCCCGCTGGAGCGCGTGGTGCGCGACTCGTTCCGCCCCCACCTCGTGCTGGCCGGCGGCGAGCCGGACGGCGTGCCGCTGCTCGAGGGGCGGGAGCCGGTGGACGGGCAGCCGACCGCCTACGTCTGCGAGCACTTCGCGTGCCGCGCCCCGGTGACCGAGCCTGCCGCACTTGAAGAGCTGCTGGCGTGATCGCCACTCTGCTCGTCGTCGCCGCGGCGGCCGCTCCCGTCCCGGCGGACGCCCACCGCGTGGCCGTGAAGATCTCCTCGTGGGGCCCGCGGCCGGCGGCGAGCGAGCGCGAGGCGCGGGCGCACCGGCTGATGGGCCGCGTGTTCCGCCGCGCCGGCCTCAGGGTCGGCGTGCAGCAGCTCCGCGTGCCGGGACGCGGCCGCTCACGCAACGTGATCGGAGTGCTCGACACGCCGCGCAGCTGCCTCCGGGTCGTCATGGCCCACACCGACTCGACGCCGAACGCGCCCGGGGCCAATGACAACGCCTCCGGCCTCGGCGTGGTCGCCGCGCTCGCGGGGCGCCTGCGCCTGATCCACCCGTGGTGCGACGTCTGGCTGGTCGCCACCGGGGCTGAGGAGCGCGTCTACACCGGCTCGCCGGACCACCTGGGCGCCCTGGCGCTCGCCCGGCGGGCGCGCGCTCACGGCGCCCGGCGGCGGCTGCGCTGGGCGCTCTCGCTCGACGAGGTTGGGCGGGACCGCCCCTTCTGGCTGCGCTCGCCCGTGAGCGCGCCGCGCTCGGGCGTGGAGGGAGCGCTGCTGGCGGCCGCGGCGCGCACGGGCGTGCCGGTCGGCTGGGTGCGCGACGAGAGCACGGGCAACTCGGACCACCGCGAGTTCCAGCTACTCGGCCTGCCGGGCGCCAAGCTCGGCGTCGGCGCGGGTGGCGAGCCCTGCCGCCACAGCCCATGCGACCGCCCCTCACGCCTCGACCCCAAGTCGCTCGTGCTCGCCCGCCGGATGACGGCCGAGGCGCTGCGCGCGCGCTAGCCCCCGGCCGCGACTCGCTCCTCGCGAGCGAGGCGCGAGGGCCACCAGACCCTGGGCCCCACCAGGAGCACGAGCGCGGGCACCAGCACGCTGCGCACGAGAAATGTGTCGAGCAGCACGCCGAAGGCCACCACGAAGCCGATCTCCGTGAGGAATACGAGCGGAAGCACCCCTAGCACCGAGAAGGTTCCCGCCAGCACGATGCCGGCGCTCGTGATCACGCCTCCCGTGACCGCCAGGGCACGCAGCATGCCCTCCCGCGTGCCGTGCTTCAGCGTCTCCTCGCGGGCGCGGGCGACGAGGAAGATGTTGTAGTCCACGCCGAGTGCGACCAGGAACACGAAGGCAAACAGTGGGAGCGACGGGTCCGACCCCGGGAAGCCGAAGATCGCCTCGAAGGCGAAGTAGCCCACGCCGAGCGCGGCCAGGTAGCTGAAGATCACCGTTCCGATCAGGATCAGCGGGGCCACGACCGCGCGCAGGAGCGCAACCAGGATCAGGAAGACGACCACCAGCACGATCGGCGGGATCACGGTCGAGTCCCACGCGGCCGCCTCGCGCACGTCGAACTCGACGGCGCTGGCGCCGCCCACCAGCGCGCCGGGGGCGGCCCGGTGCGCGGCCTCGCGGATCGGCTCGACCAGGTCGAAGGCCTCGGTCGAGTAGGGCTGCGGCTCCAGGGTCGCGTGCACGAGCACTCCGCGGTCGCCGCTCGCGACCGGCGGCGAGACGGACTCGACTCCCTCGACCCTCTGCACCGCCTTCTGGACCGCATCGACGCGACGCCGATCCGGCACGATGATGTCGACCGGCGCGCTCGCACCCGCCGGGAAGCTGCGGCTGAGCAGCTCCTGCCCCTCCACCGACTCGACCTTGGTGCGATAGCTGTCGTTCGTAGTGAGGTCCGTGGAGAAGAACACGAGACCCGCGCTGAGCACGAGCAGGATGACGACCGAACCGGTGGCCACCCGGCGCGGATTCGCCGCCACCCGGTCGCCCACCCGCTTCCAGAAGCCGTGCGTGGCATCCGCCAGGTGCTCGTGCTTGTGCCGGCGCAGCTCGTAGGGCTTGAAGACGGCGCGGTCGAGCGGTCCGAAGATCAGCGAGGGGATCGCCCCACGCGTGAGCGCCCGCAGGAGCGCGTTCAGCACCACGAGCGGGAGCAGCACGACGATCACCAGGCTTGCGCCGAACACCGGCAGCAGCGCCGCGAGACGCGAGCCGTCCACGATCCCGCCGGTCGTCACGTCGTCCGTGGGCGCCCAGGCGCGGGTGTGCGGGACGAACGGCCAGAACGCGCGCCGGCCGAAGATCGTCAGGAGCGCGGGGAGCAGCGTGAGCATCGAGATGGCCGCGCACGCGACGCCCATGGCGGCGATCGGGCCGAGCCCCGAGGTCCCGTTGACCTTCGCGATCGTCAGGCAGAAGAGCGCCGCGATCACGGTCGCCGCCGAGGCAAGCACGGCGGGCCCGGCGGCGCGCATGGCCGCGCTCATCGCCTCGTGCCGGTCCTCGGTGTGGTGGAGCTCCTCGCGGTACCTGGCCACGATCAGCAGCGCATAGTCGGTCCCCGCGCCGAGCACCAGGATCGACATGATCGAGCTCGACTGGCCGTTGATAGTGACGCCGATCTCGGAGAGGCCGTAGCCGACGGAACGCGCCAGCATCTCGGCGAAGATGACGGCGGCCAGCGGGATGAAGAGGAAGATCGGCGAGCGGTAGATCAGGATCAGCAGGACGATCACGAGCGTCAATGCCGCCAGCAACAGCGTCCCGTCGATGCTCTCGAAGACCTTGATCGCGTCGGCGCCGTAGCCGGCGCCGCCCGTGATCTTCACCTCGAGCCCGCCGCCGGGGTCAGAGACCGCGTCCCGCCACGCGTCGATCGGGTCGAGGATCGTCTCCGACTCCCCGTCACCCTTGAGGTACGCCGTGACGATGGCCGCCTTGCCGTCGGCGGAGCAGATCGGACCGACGAAGGGCGCGTAGTCGCTCGGCTGGCCTGGGATCGGCGTGGTGGGCCCACCGCAGCCCTCGGGCTGGCCGGCGGCCGCCTTCCCGCCCTCAGCCGGGCCGCCCCCGGCTGACGCTGAGGCGCCGTCGCGGACCACGCCCGGGAAGCGCTCGTCAGTGAGACGGCGCACGTCCTCCACGATCCCGCGCCTGTCAGCGGGGGTGAGGCCCGAGTCCCGGCGGTAGACGATCACCGCCGGGGCAAGCTCGCCCTTCTGGAGCTCCTCCGTCGCTGTCAGAGCCTTGGTCGACTCGGCGTCGCCCGGGAGGAAGGAGGTCGACTCGTTCTTCTCGGCGTCGGTGAACTTCGTGGGAAGCTGCGCGGGGCCGACCGCGATGAAGATGCCAACGAGCCAGACGAGGAAGACGACCCACTTGGCGCGCGGGCCGGCGGCGACGGCGAAGATCGAGCGGCGTTCGGAGTCCATGGCCCGATAGATCTAGCAGGCCGAGTTACAGAATCGACAGGTAGCGCTCCAGCTCCCACTCCGTGACCTGGACTCGGTAGTCCTCCCACTCCTGGCGCTTGATCTCGACGTAGCGGTTGAAGATGTGCTCGCCGAAGGTGCGCAGCACGAGCTCCGACTCCGCCGTAAGCTCGATCGCCTCGCCGAGCGTCTCCGGCAGCTGCTCGATCCCGAGCCGCTTCCGCTCCTCCGGGCTGATGTGGTACAGGTTCTTCTCCATCGGCTCAGGCAGCTCGTAGCCCTTCTCGATGCCCTCGAGGCCCGCCGCCAGCAGGATCGCGAACGTGAGGTAGGGGTTGCACGCGGGGTCGGGGCAGCGCAGCTCCATGCGCGTGGCCCGCTCCTTGCCCGGGTGGTAGAGCGGCACCCGCACCAGCGCCGAGCGGTTGCGGCGCGACCACGCGCAGTAGACCGGCGCCTCGTAGCCCGGCACGAGCCGCTTGTACGAGTTCACCCACTGCGCGAACACCGAGCAGATCT
>DASQER010000010.1:0-9382 GCA_035633575.1 Thermoleophilaceae bacterium | reverse complement strand
TCCTTGCCGAGCTGCTGGACGTGAAGGAGACCGGGCTGGTCCAGGGTGGAGGCTCGCCGGACTAGTGGCGGCCTACTGATGCACGCGGCGACCACACCCGTCAAGGACTTCCGCGACGCCGGCGCGCGCCTGCTGCGCATCGACCCGCTGATGCTGCTCGCGACGATCGGCCTGATCGCGGCGAGCATCTACACGGTCGGCACCGCAACCCAGGACGACGTCAGGGGCGACCCGAACTACTTCGCCTACCGCCAGGCCGGCTACGCCGCGGTGGGCTTCGTCCTGATGCTGCTGATGACGCGCTTCGACTACTCGCGCCTGCGCGAGTGGAAGCTCGGCATCTACGGCGTCCTGATCGGCTCGATCCTCCTGGTCTACGTGCTGGGCTTCTCCGCACGGGGCTCCCGCCGCGCGATCGAGCTTCCCTTCTTCAACTTCCAGGCGTCGGAGCTCGGCAAGCTGCTCCTGATCGTGGCGCTGGCGGCCTTCATGGTCGACCGCTTCAGGCGCCTGACCGATCGCGAGACGACGAGCCGGATGGTGCTGCTGGCCCTGATACCGGCGATGCTCGTGGTCGCCCAGCCGGATCTCGGCTCCGGGCTCGTCTACCTGGCGATCCTCGCGGCCGTGATGTTCGTGGCCGGAACGCCGTGGACCCACTTCGCCGGGCTCGGAGGGCTGGCGGCGGCGGCGATCGTCGTCGTGCTGGTGGCGGCGCCCGCGGTGGGCATCGAGGCGCTCAAGCCGTACCAGAAGGACCGCCTCACGGCGTTCCTCAACCCCGCGGAGAACCGCGGAGAGGAGGCGTACCAGATCAACCAGTCGCTGACGGCGATCGGCTCCGGTGGGAAGACCGGCCGCGGCGACGCCGCAACCCAGACCAAGCTCGACTTCCTGCCCGACCACCACACGGACTTCGTGTTCTCCGTGGTGGGGGAGGAGTTCGGATTCGTGGGGGCGGCGCTCGTGCTGTCCCTGTTCGCGCTGCTGATCTGGCGAGCGCTGCGTACCCTTACGATGGCTAAGAACTTCTACGGAGCGCTTGTTGCCGGTGGCATCACTGCGATGCTCATGTTCCAAGTCTTCGTGAACGTGGGCATGACGATTGGAATCATGCCCATCACCGGCATCCCGCTGCCGCTCATGAGCTATGGCGGCTCGTCGGTAATCACCACACTTATGGCAATAGGCCTACTGCAATCGATCCACGCGCAGGCGCGCGAGACGTCAGCGGTGAAGCGCCTATGACTTTTATGAAGGGAACACTTCTTGAGAAAGCAGTTGCTCGTCACGGTCGACCGTGGCGAAACCAGAGTCGCGATCCTCGAATCGGAGGGCAGCCCGCAGGGCGCCGCCAAGGGACGAGGGCGCGGAGGTAACCAGACCGAAAAGGCCGACGACTGGCGCGTTGCCGAGCTCTACCTAGAGCGCAAGGGCAGCCGCTCGATCGTCGGGAACGTCTACAAGGGCAAGGTCGACAACGTCCTGCCCGGCCTCGAGGCCGCCTTCGTCGACATCGGCCTCGACAAGAACGGCTTCCTGCACGCGGACGACGTGGTCTTCCCGGGCGTGGAGGTGGCACGCCGGGGCCGTGGCGGCCGGGGTGGCGGCCAGGGCAAGCGCATCTCGGAGCTCCTGAAGCCCGGCCAGGAGATCCTGGTCCAGGCGATCAAGGACCCGCTGAAGACGAAGGGCCCGCGCCTGTCGATGCAGCTCTCGATCGCGGGGCGCTACCTGGTGTACGTGCCGCAGGGCGAGGGCGTCGGCGTGTCGAGGCGGCTCGACGACAAGGAGCGCGAGCGGCTGCGCCGCGCGCTCCAGAAGGTCGACATGGGCGAGGGCGGCGTGATCGTGCGCACCGCTGCGCAGGGCGCCACGCGCGAGGACTTCGAGCGCGAGATCAAGTACCTGCACAAGCTCCACGACGTGCTCCAGCAGCGCGGCAAGGAGACCTCCGCCCCGGCAATGGTCTTCCAGGAGGCGGACCTGTCGGTGCGCGTGGCGCGCGACATCTTCACGGGCGAGTTCGAGAAGGCGATCGTGGACGATCCGGGCCAGCACCACAGGCTCGAGTCCTTCTTCAACCGCACGGCGCCGGAGCTGCTCGAGCGGCTCGAGTTCTACGAGGACAAGAACGAGCCGCTCTTCGAGAAGTTCGGCGTTGAGGAGGCGATCCAGTCGGTGCTGAACCGCCGGGTGGACCTGCCGAGCGGCGGCTACCTGATGATCGACTACGCCGAGGCGATGACCGTCATCGACGTGAACTCCGGCTCGTTCATCGGCCGCGGCAAGGGCGCCAAGCTCGAGGACACGATCACGAGGACGAACCTCGAGGCCGCGGCGGAGGTCGTGAGCCAGCTGAGGCTGCGCGACATCGGCGGGATCATCGTCATCGACTTCATCGACATGTCGCGGGCACGCAACCGCGACACGGTGCTGAAGACGTTGCGCAAGTCGCTCGACCAGGACCGCACCAAGACCTACGTGGTCGAGATCTCACCGCTCGGGCTGGTCGAGATGACCCGCCAGAACGTGACGGACGGCGTGCGCGAGATCATGACCAAGCCCTGCCCGGTCTGCGAGGGCGAGGGCGTCGTGCTCTCCGAGGAGACGGTGGCGATCGAGGTGGACCGCTGGCTGCGCGACCTCGCCGCCGAGCGCCCGCAGGCGCCGGCGTTCCTCATCCGCGTGAACCCGAAGGTCTCGTCGATCCTCGTGGGCGGGCACGGGGTGGAGGGCCCGATCCACGAGCTCGAGCAGGAGACCGGCAGGCACTTCCACTTCGAGGGCACCGAGGCGCTCCCGATCGACCACTTCGAGGTGGTGCTCGAGGGAACGCCCGACGAGGTCGAGGAGCGCGCACTCCCGTTCCGCGAGGGCGAGGAGGTGCTCGTCCACATCGAGGAGCCGCACATGTACAACGAGGACGACGCGGTGGCGAAGCTGGACGGCTACGTCGTGTCCGTCTTCGGAGCGGCGACTCTCGTGGGCGAGAAGACGCTGGTGCGGATCGAGAAGGTCGGCCGCAGCGCGGCGGAGGCCTCGCTCGTGAACCCGCCGGAGGCCGTCACCGCCGCCGCCTCCGCCTCCGCCTCCGCCTCAGGCTCGTCGGAGGCCTCGGTCGGACGCCGCCGCCGCGGCCGCCGCGGAGGGCGCCGGCGGCGCAAGTCGGCGGAGACGGGCAGCTCCTCGTCCTAAGCGTCAGGCACCCCGGCCGCGGGCTCAAACGCTGGTGGCGCCAGGCCGGCGTGGTCGTACGCGGCCTCGATGAGCGGGTCGTAGCGGCCGGCCGCGAGGTCTCCGATCGGGTCGCCGGTGTGGCGGATGAGCACTGTGGGCGGGAGCGAGAACGCCGCTCTCATCGCAACCAGCCGGCGGCGCTCCTCCGACGACGACGGCGCGGCGAGAAGCCGAAGGGCGGCGTTCAGCTCGCGGATCTGGCCGATCCTTTTCGGGAGCGTCGTCACCAGCAGCACGGCCGCCGGCACGGCGAACATCACCAGGCCGAGCAGGTCCGCCAGAGCGTGGACGCGGTCCTCGCCTTCTCTGCCCGCCTCGGCGACCTCTCCTCCTGTCCCGGATCCGGCGTCGCGGAGCGCGTCTCCGACCTCGCCGCCCACGACCGGGACGTCCGCGACCGCGTCACCGGCGGTCTCAAAGCCGTCCTGCACGACCTCGCCGGTGTCACGTACCCCCGTGCCCAACACGGCCAGCTTGTCCACCGCATCGTGGACCTTCAGGGCGAGCCAGGCGAGCACAATGAGCGCCAGCAGCGTGAGCGCGTCTCGCGCGACGGCCCGGCCGCGCTCGTTCGGTGTGTTGGGATAGAAACGCATAGGGCTCGCATACCCTGCGCCCGAGAATCTTGCGCACCTTGAGGGCGCATGTTGCTGCGCTTCGGCTGACGATGTACGGTCGAACCAGCCCGACGAAGGGACGGCCGGATGGCGGACTTCCTCCGCAGGGACATCTGGGCTCTCGAGGAGGAGCAGGGCCCGTGGCACCCGATCACGGAGGCGTATGCGCTTGCTGTGGGGGTGATGCAGGGCCGCGGCCGAGACGATCCGACCAGCTGGGCGTATCAGGCTGCCGTCCACGGGGTCGGTTTTGGCGAGCCGACGGACCAGTTTGTGAATCAGTGTCAGCACAACACGTGGTTCTTCCTGCCGTGGCACCGGATCTACCTGTACTGGTTCGAGCGCATGGTGCGGGCGGCCCTGACGGGGCTGGACGCGGTCTCGGACGACGTCAAGGCCGAGTGGGCGCTGCCGTACTGGAACTACGACCGTGGCGGGCAGACGGCCAGCCTGCCGACGGCGTTCAGGGAACCCACGCTCGCGGACGGGCAGACGGAGAACCCGCTGTTCACACAGCTGCGCGACCGGAACATCGCACGGGGCGGGCAGCTCGACCCGGTCTCCGTCTCGGCGGACGGCGCGCTGGGGGAGGGCTTCTTCGCGCTGGACCCGATACCGGGAGGCACGGTCGGGTTCGGCGGGGCCGTGACCGGATGGAACCACTTCGACGAAGCCGCTGACGCGGCGCCCGGAGCTCTGGAGCAGACGCCGCACAACCTTGTACACGGCGGCGTCGGGGGTCCGGGCGGTCTGATGAGCGGCTTCGACACCGCTCCGCTCGACGCGATCTTTTGGCTCCACCATGCGAACGTGGACAGGCTCTGGGTCGAATGGCTGCATCAGGACGGTCGCGAGAACCCGACCGAGTCGAGCTGGAGTGGAGAGCTGTTCGACTTCCACGACGAGAACGGCACGCCGGTGCGAATGGCGGCCGCCGAGGTGCTCGATCCCGAGCAGATCGGTTACGCGTACGAGGAGGCCGCCGTGCCCGAGCTGCTCGCCGCGGGTGCCGAAGGGGGGAGCGCCATGCCGACCGAACCACCACCCGACCGGCCGACCGAACTGGTCGGGGCGACCGACGAGCCGCTCGTGCTGACCGGGGACCAGGCGCAGGTCGCGATCCCCCTTGCGGCGCCGACCGGGCCGGCGCTGCTCGCGGACACCGGGGAACCGGAGCCGCAGCGGGTGTACGTGAACGTCGAGGGGATCCAGGGCGAGGAGAACCCGGGGCTCTCGTACGCCGCCTACGTGAACCTGCCCGACGACGAGGACCCGAGCACGGCGCAGGGGTACCACGTGGGGAACGTCTCGTTCTTCGGCATCGAGCTGGCGGGGGACGTGGACCAGGACCATCCGGGCGGCCACGGCCTGCGCTACGCGTTCGACATCACGGACCTGGTGAACGAGCTGCGCGAGCAGGGCCGCTGGGACCCCGATCGGGTGACGATCACCTTCTCGCCGCTTCGCCCGCTCCCGCCGCCCGGTGAGGAGGATGCGGCCGAGCCGGCCGAGAGCGTGCCGCCGGTTCGCATCGGCCGCGTCGGCATCTACTACCAGTGACGGCCCTAGCCGTTCGGCGGGTCACCTGGCGGCATCCTGAGGTCACGGCCGCGGCCGTCGCGGCCTGCGCCTGGGCGCTGCTCGCGGCGCACGCGCTGCACCCGCACGGGCGCGCCGAGCCGCTCCTGGCGGACCTGTCCGGATGGGTGGTGATGGCCGTGGCGATGATGGTGCCGGGAGCCCTGGCGGACGTGCGCAGCGTCGCTCTGTCGAGCATGTGGCACCGCCGCCAGCGGACGATCGCCCTGTTCCTCGGCTCCTACCTGTCGGTGTGGATCCTGTTCGGCGTCGTGGCTCTCGCCGCCGTCCGCATCCTGGGCGTTGGACCGGGCATCCTGCTGGCGTGCGCGGCCGCGTGGGAGCTGACCGCGTGGAAGTGGCGCGCCGTGCGGCGCTGTCACCTGATCGAGGCGCTCCCGCCGCGCGGCGCCAGGGCCGATGCCGCGAGTGCGCGCGCGGGGCTTCGCTATGGGTCGCGCTGCGTCGCCAGCTGCTGGCCGTTGATGCTCGCAATGGCCGCGGCCGGCCACCTGGCCATGGCGCTGATGGCCCTGCTCACCCTCATGGTGGCGACCGAGAAGATCGTCGTTCGCAGCGCCCGTTTGCGCGCCCCCGCGGCGGCCGTGCTCGCCGCCGCCGCGCTGGTGGCGATCGGCTAGCCCGGCGGGCCGGCGCTCTTCGGGCGCCAGTGCTCGGGCAGGTCGGGGTGCTCCATGAAGACGACGTGGTCGTCGGTCCCCGAGGCGGCGACGGCGTTCCACACCTTCATCAGCGCGTCCTCGCGGTCCTCGGCCTCGATCGCGATCTCGAAGACGCCGACGTCGTCCGGCTCGCCGACCTCGGCGTCGTCCGGCAGCGCCGCTGCCAGGCGTTCGCGGCACTCCAGGTCCTTCGGCGTGCCGCCGTGCATCAGGAGCATCCCGACCCGGTGACGTTCCGCCATGCCTACGTCGTAGGCCGGGAGGCCGTGACGATCCAGGTGGATGCCGCGGCCCAGATGGTCCCGTCCTCCCGCTTGAACTCGGCCAGCCCCTCGCGCAGCGCGACGTCCACCTGAGCGTGCAGGTGTGCCGCGCGGTCGCCCGCCAGGCGCAGGATCTCACCGGCCGGGCCGAGCGCCGTGACCAGCGCGATCGCCTCGTCGATGTCGTTGCCGATCAGGATCGGGATGTCGCAGCGGCGCAGCGAGATGTCGGTGAAGCCGGCGTGCGTGAGGAACTCGCTGGTGGTGTCGGCGTCGGCCATCGAGAACGGGCCCGGGCCGCAGGTCGGCTCCTCGTACTCCTCGGGACGGCTGACGATTCCCTCGACGATCTGCTGGGCGCGGTAGAGCCAGTCGTTGTCGGTCCGGCGCCGCCAGACGACCATTGCCAGCGTGCCGCCGGGCGCCAGCGCCTCGCGGACGTTGCGCAGGGCCGCGACGGGGCTGATGAAGAACATCGTGCCCATGCGCGAGAACGCCATGTCGAACGGGCCCTCGAAGCGCGTCGTCTGCACGTCAGCGACGAGGAAGCTCAGGTTCGAGACGCCGGCCTCCTCCGCCTCCTCGCGGGCCGCCTCGATGAAGCGCTGCGCTGCGTCCACGCCGACCGCCTCGCCGGCCGGTCCCACGAGGTCGGCGATCCGCTGCGTCGTGTCGCCGAAGCCGCAGCCGACGTCGAGCACCCGCTGCCCCTCCTGGGGCGGCACGAGCCGCAGCGCCGCCTCGCCATGGGCGCCCAGCCCGGTCGTCACGATGTGGCGGAAGCGGACGAAGCGGTCGTAGAGGGGGCCGTCCCACGCCTGGATCGCCTCCGCGTTCACGCCGGTCCCCCAGCGTGCGTCCGTGGTGCTCATCGAGTCCACCTTCTTCCGTCGAGGGCTGGGGCCACGATACGCGTCGTCAGGAGCCGTGACCAGTCCGGCCTTCGAGCATCGAGGACCGCCCGGCAGCCAGGTGGGCCATCTCGGTTGCGCATAGCGCAACTCAGGTAGCCCAGCTGAGGGAACGCCGCCCCCGCTAGCCTCGGAGCGCGTGAGCCGCTCGCTGGTCCTCGGGCTCTACGCCCTGCTCGTCCTGATCTGGTCCAGCACCTGGGTGGCGATCAAGATCGGGCTCGAGGACTGTCCTGCTCTGCTCGGCGCCGGGATCCGGTTCGCGCTGGCGGGGCTCGTGCTGCTGGGAATCGCCGCCGTCCAGAAGCGCCCCCTGCGCACCGACCGGGTGCTCGCGGGGGTGCTCGCGCTGGCGCCGTTCGCGTTCGCCTACGGGCTCGTGTACTGGGGCGAGCAGTACGTTCCGTCCGGGCTCGCGGCGGTCCTGTTCGGGATCCTGCCGCTCTACACGGCCGTGCTCGCGGGCGTGATGCTCCCGGAGGAGCCGCTGCGCGCCGGTCTCCTGCTCGGCGTGCTGATCGGGATCGGCGGGCTCTCGCTCGCCTTTCTCGAGAGCGTCGAGCTCGGCTCGACGGAGAAGGCCGCCCTCGGCGCGGCCGCCCTCGCGCTCGCCCCCCTCGGCGCTGCCGTCGGGACCATCGCCCAGAAGCGGCGCGCCGCGCAGCTCGACGCCGTGGTGCTGAACGGGTGGGCCATGCTGGTTGGCGGCTTGCTGCTGCTGCCGGTGTCCGCCCTGAGCGAGGACTGGGGCGAGGCGGTCTGGAGCGCGGAGTCGGTGGGCTCGATCGCGTACCTGGCGCTGTTCGGCTCGGCGGTCGCGTTCGTGACCCTGACCGTGCTGCTGCGCCACATCAGCGCACAGGCCATTTCGTTCCTCGCGATGCTGCTTCCGTTCGGCGCGCTCGTGTTCGGCGCCACGCTGTACGACGAGCCGATCACGGCCCGCGCCCTGGCCGGCGCCGCGCTCGTGGCGGCCGGTCTGCTGATTGCCCAGTCGTCCCGGCGCCAGCGGAACGAGTGCACCGACCCGCTCACGGGCGCGCCCGTGACGGCCGAGACCTGAAGCGGGTCCGCCGCCGGCCGATCGCTAGACTCGTCCGCTGCCGTGAGCTACGCGATCGTCAAAGTGGGCGGGAAGCAGTACCGCGTCGAGGAGGGCGACTCGATCGTCGTCGACCGGATGCGGGCGAACGAGGGCGACAAGGTCGACCTCGAGCCGCTGCTGTTCGCCGACGGCGACAAGTCCGTGCTCGACAGCGGGGAGCTCGGCAGGGTGAAGATCCAGGCGATCGTCACACGCCACGAGCGCGGCAAGAAGATCCACGGGCTCAAGTTCAAGCCCAAGCGGGGCTACAAGCGCCGCTACGGCGCCCGCTCGCATCTCACCCGCCTGGAGATCAGCTCGATCAAGGCCGGCGCGCGCAGGGCATCGTCCAAGGCCGCCGCCGGCAAGCAGGAGGACGAGGATGGCTCATAAGAAGGGCCTTGGGTCCAGCCGCAACGGCCGCGACTCGAACGCGAAGCGCCTCGGCGTGAAGGTCTTCGCCGGCCAGGCCGTGACAGGCGGCGAGATCATCGTGCGCCAGCGCGGCACGCGCTTCAAGCCGGGCGAGGGCGTCGGGATCGGCAGGGACGACACGATCTTCGCCACCCGGCCGGGCACCGTGCAGTTCGCGGCCGGCCGCCGCGGCCGCGTGATCTCGGTCGAGCCTGCCCCCGCCGAGTAGCGCCGTGTCGCAAGCACTCGGCCGTGCCGAGCGCGCGCGGATACCCTTCAAGCCCTGACCTACTCAATCGTCGCACGTGACCCGTCGAGCGGCGCGCTCGGCGTGGCAGTCCAGTCGCACTTCTTCGGGGTCGGCTCGCTCGCGAGCTGGGCCCAGGCCGGCGTGGGCGCGGTGGCCACGCAGTCGGTGGTCGAGCCGGCCTACGGGCCGCGCGGCCTCACCTTGATGCGCGACGGCAAGAGCGCGCCGGCCGCGCTCCATCAGCTGCTGACCGACGACCCGCAGGCGCCAGTGCGCCAGGTGGCGATGATCGACCGCGGCGGCCGGGTGGCGGTCCACACCGGGTCGCGCTGCATCGTGCAC
>DASQER010000009.1:0-3222 GCA_035633575.1 Thermoleophilaceae bacterium | reverse complement strand
CGCGATCAGCGGCTGGAGGTCCGGCTCGCGGTTCTGGGTGAGCGGCGTCGGCACGGCGACGACGATCGCGTCGACCTTCGCCAGCCCCGCGTAGCGGCTGGTGGCCTGGAGGCGATCGGAGATCGCGGCGAGGGACTCGTCCGAGACGTCCTCCACGTGCGAGTGGCCGCTCGACAGGGCCTCCGCCACGCGCGGGTCGGTGTCCACGCCGGTCACGTCGTGCCCGGCCTCGCAGAACGCCACGGCGAGCGGCAGCCCGACGTAGCCGAGGCCCACTATTCCGATCTTCATAGGCGCTGAGTGTAGGCCGACAGCAGCTCGCAAACGCGCTCGGCGGCCTGCCCGCCGCCGTACAGCTCGGGCCGCTCCGCGGGCGGGCGGCGCTCGAGCGCCTCGAGCGCGGCGTCCCGGTCGAGGTCCACCAGCACGTTCCAGCCCGACTCGACGGTCTCCACCCACTCCGTGGTGTCGCGCAACGTGACGCACGGCACCCCGAGCAGGTATGCCTCCTTCTGCACGCCGCCGGAATCGGTCAGCACGGCACGGGCGTGGCGGGCGAGCTTCAGGAAGTCGAGGTAGCCGAGCGGGGGCACGACCCGGACGCCGGCGAGGCGGTCGATCAGGCCCGCGGCCTCGAGCCGCTCGCGCGTGCGCGGGTGCAGAGGGAGGACGACCGGTCCGGGCAGCGCCTCCAGCAGGGACACGAGCGCCTCCAGGCGCTCGCGGCGATCCACGTTCCCGGCCCGGTGCGCGGTCACGGCCAGGTACGAGCCGGGCTCGAGGCCCAGGTCGTCGAGGACCGTCGAGCGCTCCTCGGCTATGTCGCGGAACGCGAGCGAGACGTCGGCCATCACGTCGCCGACGAGGTGCGCCTCCCCGGCCGCCCCCTCGCGCTCCAGGTTGCGCACGGCCGTCTCCGTCGAGCACAGCAGGAGGTCGCTCGCGTGGTCGGTGAGCACCCGGTTCAGCTCCTCCGGCATCGAGCGGTCGAACGAGCGCATGCCGGCCTCGACGTGCCCGACCGGGATGCCCGCCTGGGCCGCCGCGAGCGCGCCTGCGAGCGTGGAGTTGGTGTCGCCGTAGACGAGCACCAGCGAGGGGCGCAGCTCCTCGAGCACGGGCTCGAGCCCGCCGAGGATGCGCGCGGTCTGGGCGCTGTTCGTCCCGCCGCCCGCGCCGAGCTCGCGCTCGGGAGCGGGCACGCCGAGCTCCTCGAAGAACACCTGCGAGAGCTCGTCGTCGTAGTGCTGGCCGGTGTGGACGATCAGCTCGTCCACCCGCTCCCTCAGCCGCCGCGAGACGGCCGCGGCTTTCACGAACTGGGGGCGGTTGCCGATTACGGTGACGATCCGCATGCCGCGCTAGCCCGCGGCCAGCTCCTCCACGATTCGCGCCCGCAGCGCCGCCCGCGTCTCGCGCGTGCGCTCGCCCTCCGGAAGCTCGATGTCCTCGATCGCGGCGATCGACTGCGCCTCGCGCGTCGTGGAGGCGAGGAAGGCCTCGCTGGCCTCGCGCAGATCGTCGAGGGTGCACGGCCGTTCGCTGACGTCGGCCAACTCCATGACGCGCTGGCGAGTGATCGAGGCGAGGATGTGCTCGCTGAGCGGCGGCGTGTTGACGCTCCCGCCCGGGTCCACCCAGAAGATCGACGACGTGGGCGCCTCGAGCACGCGCCCGTGCGGCGTCACGAGCAGGGCCTCGTCGAAGCCGCGCTCGCGGGCGAGCCGGCCGCAGAGCATGTTGGCGCCGTAGGAGAGCGACTTGATGCCGTCGAGCACCCGCGTCGGGGCGTACTCCACCACGCCCAGGCGCACGCGCTCGGGCGTGGCCGGCAGCGGCTCGGTCATGAGCAGCCGGTGGCCGCCGCGGGTGAGCACCACGCGCAGGCAGCCGTCGAAGTCCTCTCCCCCGCGCTCCTCGAGCAGCTCCGGGATCTCCGCCTCGAGCTCCGCCCGCGGGACGCCGTCGAGGCGCAGGTTCGCCGCCGAGCGCTCGAGCCGGTCCAGGTGGTCGGTCAGCGCGTAGGGGCGCCCGTCGTATACGCGGATCACCTCGAACGCGCCGTCGCCTCGCAGCAGCCCCTCGTCGGTCGCCGGGATCGTCGCCTCCTGCGAGGGCATCGTGCGCCCGTCGACGCAGGCGAGCTCAGCGGTGGTCGTGGGTGCGGCCAGCTCGTCGGACATGGCCGCCTATCTTGGCAGAGGCACTGCCAGCGCCCCGCCCGCGGCGCGCAGTGGGCCGTGAAGGAATCGAACCTTCAACCTTGAGATTAAGAGTCTCCTGCTCTGCCAATTGAGCTAACGGCCCGAGCAGGCGATTTTAGTCAGTGGCGCCCGAGCTGAGTGCTTCCAGCGCCTCCTCGCGCGAGGAGTGGATCGGGAAGACCCGGTCCAGCCCGGTGATCTCGAAGATCTTCGTGATGTTCTCGTCGGTGCAGACGAGGGCGAGCGCGCCGCCGGCCGGGCGCAGGCGCTTCACGCCGCCCACCAGCACGCCGAGCGTCGTGGAATCGATGAACGTCGCCTTGGAGAGGTCGACCACGATCCGCTTCTTGCCCGACTCGATCAGCTCCACCATGCGCTCCTTGAACTCCGGGGCGGTGTAGAGGTCGACCTCGCCGCCGAGCTCGATCACGTGGGTCGAGTCGTCTACGGCTTCGTCTTCGATGTGGAAGTTCATGGGTTCGTAGGGTACGTCAGCCGCCCGGTTGCTGTTGCTGCGGGGGCTGCTTGAGCGCCTCAGCCTGCTTCTTGACCAGCTTGCGCTGGGCCTTCGGCGCCAGCTCGACCGCCTTCTTGGCCGCCAGGTCGGCGGTCCGGGTGTCGCCCGCGAGCGCCGCGTACGACACCAGCCGGAGATACGACGCCACGTCGTTCGCGTCCTTCGCGATGATCGCCCCTGCCCGCTGCGCCTCCTTCGGCCGGTTGAGCGCCCCGGCGTCGTAGACCTGGAGCGCGTAGCGGGCGCTGTCCGCACTCGGGTCGCCGTTCACCGCCTTGGCGTAGCGCTGCCAGTAGGCGCCCGCCTTGCGCAGCTCGTCCTTGGCGTCGTCGGGGAAGCCGATGGTGCCGCTCTGCCGCTGGCTCGTGGCCAGTGAGTAGTAGTCGCGGATCAGGTTCTGGAGCACGGCCTCGTTCTGCGGGCTCTTCGCCAGCCGTTCCTCCTGCCGCTCGACGCGATCCCGGAGCGCGCTGTCGCCGTTGCCACCGCCGCCGCCCTTGA
>DASQER010000008.1:0-4930 GCA_035633575.1 Thermoleophilaceae bacterium | reverse complement strand
CCACCTCCTTTCCCTGGTGGCGCTATTGAAGCAGACCGGGAAGTCGGTGCGGGGAGGCGCTAGGGGGTGGTGGTTGTGCTCGAGGTCGACTGCTCGAGGTCGTCGACCCGGCCCTCGAGATCGTCGACCCGGCCCTCGAGCTCGTCGACTCGCCCGGTGAGCCGCTCGGCGGCCGTCCGTCTCTTGTCGGCGGCGTCCTCGACGGCCTTCAGGCGACCGTCGAGCTTCGACACGTCCTCGGAGCTGGGCAGGTCGTCGATCCGGGACTCGAGGTCGTCGATGCGCGAGCCCAGTTGCCGCTGGACCCGCCCGAGCTCGCCGGCCGCGCGCGTGCGCTCGCCGCTGTCGTCCTTGTTCGCCTCGAGCAGGGCGATCACGGCAAGGGCGGTGGCGGCCACCGCCCAGACCGCCGCGACCGCGAGCCAGCGGCGGACGCTGCGGAGGTCGGCGAGCGTGGCGGGTCGCTCGTCCTCGACGTACGGCGCCACGTCTCCGGGCCGCGGGGGCGGCTCGTGCATCAGGCGGCCACCACGAGGTACTGCTCCCACGCCGCGGGGATCGTTGGTGCCGCCACGTGGATGAAGATAGTGGGGTTTGGCGCCTTCGGGGCGCGGGTCGGCACCATGTTCGCCTGGCGCGGAAGCCTGTCGCCCTTGCGCCTGTTGCAGGGCGCGCAGCACGCCACGATGTTCTCCCAGTTCGAGGGCCCGCCCCTCGAGCGCGGGATGACGTGGTCCACGGTGAGGTTGCCGCGCTCGTGGCCGCAGTACTGGCAGGTCCAGCGGTCGCGCGCGAACACGGCTCGGCGCGTGATCTTGCGCCGGTGCGCGTCACGCGGGATGCGCACGTAGGTGAGCAGCCGGATCACGACGGGACGGGCGAGCGTGAGGCTCTCGGAGTGCAGCGCCCAGTCGCCCTTCTCGAGGATCTCCGCGCGGTTCTTGAGGATCAGGACCGCGGCGCGGCGGACCGTGCAGACGTTGATCGGCTCGTACGACGCGTTGAGGACCAGCACCCGGCCGGGAAAGGAACTGCGCTGCTCGGGCCGGCCGGCCCGGCGCAGCGCGGCGGGAGGGCCTGGTTCGAAGTCACCCGGCTCGGTCGTGTAGGACACGTTCGCCCGCACTGCCATGGTGCGGTCAGTTTAGCCAGAGCGGCCGTCCGTAGGAGCCGAGTACGCGCAACTCCTCGACGTGCGCCCCCAGCGCGTCGAGCGCCTCGCTCACGGGCGGCGCCCCGGCGGCCCCTTCGAGATCCGCGAAGAACATGTAGTGGCCGAGCCCAGTGCGCCTCGGGCGCGACTCGATGCGGGTGAGGTTCACGCCGCGGCCGGAGAGCTCGCTCAGCACGTCCACCAGCCAGCCCGGTGACTGGTCGCCGCCGCCCCAGAAGACGATCGACGTCTTGGCGTCCGGGCCCGGCTCGCCGGCCTTCTCTGCGGGGGCGAGCCAGACGAAGCGCGTGACGTTGTCGGGCTGGTCCTCCACGTCGGCCACGAGCAGCCGGCACCCGTACAGCTCCGCGGCGAGCCGCGAGCCCAGCGCCACCGTTCGGCCGTCGCCGGCCTCGCGCAGCGACATCACGGCGTCCGCCGTCGACGGGGCGCTCACGTGCTCGGCTCGGGGGAGGTGCTCGCGCAGGAAGCGCGCGCACTGGGCGGTTGCCTGCGGATGCGAGACCACGCGCTCGACCGCCGCCAGCTCGAGCTCGCGCGCCGCGATCACGCAGTGGTGGATGGGGTGGACCACCTCTGCCTCGATGCGCACCCGGTCGGCCTCCACGGCGAGGGTGTCGAGCGTCACGTCCACGCTTCCCTCGAGCGCGTTCTCGATCGGGACCACGGCGTGGTCCACGTCGCCGTCGCGCACGGCCATCACGGCGTCGTAGATGGTCGGGTACGGGATCTCCTCGACGCCTGACGGAGCCGAGGCGCGCAGCGCCTCCTCGCTGTGGGTCCCGGCGGGACCGAGATAGGCGACCCGCATCAGGCGTCCGCGGGCGTCGCGGCCATCGCGGCGTCGACCGCCTGCTGCTCCTCGGGCGACAGCTCGTACTCGGGGTTGCCCTCGTGCACCTGCTTGACGTAGAGGCGCGCCTGGTCGCGGTGCAGGATCGAGGAGATCACGACCCCGGTGCGGCGCGCGTCCAGCAGCGCGACCGTGCTCGACTGCTGGCCCGACAGCTCGTTCATCGCGTCGTAGCGGACGACGGACGTGTGCGCGATCGACCCGTCCATGCGGCGCTCGGTCTGGACCACGCGCCCCTCGAGCCCGGCGGCCGCCTCCTCGACCCAGTCACGCAGCTGCACGAACGCCTCCTGGAGCGAGGCGGCGTGTCCGGCGAGGTCGGTCTCCTCGCCACCGAGGATGGTGCGCTGCGCGGCTCTCAGCCGGCGTAGCTTCACGCTCAGCACGATCGCCCAGATCAGGGCGATCGCCGCCCCCGCCGCGGCCGCCAGGGCGACGATGCCCTGTGTGGAGTTCAGGTCGTCCACGGCCGCCAGGGTACTGAGCCGGCTCAGCGCGTGAAGATGATCGTGAACTGGGCCTCGTTGTTGTCCGTGACCTCCTCGCCGGGCACCGGCTTCACGTTCACGGCGATCGGGACGTTCTGGCCGGTGGGAGGCTGCTCGCTCATTGGGATGGTCACGGACTTCGCCTCGCCGGCGGCGATCTCGGGGATCGTCTCCTCGAGCTCGATCGCGTCGGCCCCCTGGCCGACGGTGACCTGGACCACCACGTCGGTCTCCGTGCTCTCGCCCTGGTTCACGACCTGGATGTCGAACGCCAGGTCCCCCGCGAGCTGCACCGTGGCGGAGCCCCCGGGCGTGAGCGGCACGCCGCCAAGGGAGACGGTGCCGAGCCCGTTGCCGTGGAGCCCCGACGTGGCGCCGCCGTCGGCGCCACGGAGGCCGGCGATCTGGTCCGCCACGAAGTCCGGGTTCACCCAGGCGATGTCCTGCACGAACTGGAGCGCGCTCCTCGGCGGGAGCTCCGCGTTGAGCTGCTCCTTGGCGAGCGCGTCCTTCAGGATCACCCTGAAGCGGGCCGTCAGAAGCACGTCGCTCGCCAGGAACACCTGCGTCATCTCCGCGATCCGCCCGGTGCTGTTGCGCCGCTCCTCCTGCGCCAGCGCGCCCGGCAGCTGGTCGGCCACCTCGGCGAGGCCGTCGCGGCGCAGCTCGAGCGCCTCGAGGAAGTAGTCGTTCGCGTCGGAGAGCTCGTCCGGCACGTCGAGGTCGCGCGCACGGTCGACCAGCGTCGCGGAGTCCACCCGCAGGGCGTTCGCCTGGTTCACGCGGTTCACCGCCTGGTCGGGGTTGCTGGGCGCGCTCAGGATGTCGAACAGCGCCCTGCTCTCAGCCTGCGACAGGTCGACCAGCTCGTTCGCGCCGCGGACGTAGTCCTCCATCGCCCGTTCCTTGCGCGCGTCGAGGCAGCCGCGGAAGCCGAACACGAGCAGGATGAAGACGAGCAGCCCACCGCCAATGGCTATGGTCCGCCGGACCATGAGCGTCTGGCGGTCGGTCGACGGCCCGCGCGGCGGCCGGCGTCGTGCACGACGTACAGGCTCGTCCGGTTCGTCGAGGAAGGACAGCAGAAATCGCTCCTAGCGCTGGGGCGCCTCTGGCGCTTCGGTCGGTGGGAGTATGAACGGGGGGCAGGACGCGCTCTCCGCAGACCGAACACGAAACTGGATGAGACGTTCCGAGACAGGCTTCACGGACGAGCCCGGCACGCTGCCACTGGGCGGTTCGGACCCTACAGAAGGCGCAAGCCGCGGGCGTAGACCGGGGCGCAGCGATGGCATTTCGCTGCCTGGCTCTGGGAGGGCGCGCCTGATCCTCGGTCGCTACCGCCTGGAGCGCCGTCTCGGCGCCGGGGGCTTCGGGGTCGTCTGGCTGGCCTGGGACGAGAAGCTCGAGCGCGAGGTGGCCGTGAAGGCGATTCCGCGCGAGCGCGGCGCCGGCGAGCGCGTCGAGCGCGAGGCCCGCGCGGCCGCGCGGCTCAACCACCCCGGCATCGTGGCGATCTACGAGCTGGCGTCCGACGAGCACGACGTGTACCTGGTCTCGGAGCTCGTTCGGGGCCGAACCCTCTCTGAGCTCCTGCAGGCGGGCGCCGTCTCGGACCGCGACGTCGCGCGCATCGGGGCCGCCCTCTGCGAGGCGCTCGAGCACGCCCACGCGCGCGGCGTTATCCACCGCGACGTGAAGCCGCAGAACGTGATGGTGGTGGCCGAGCCCGCCGCGGGGGCGGGGTTCGCCAAGCTCGCCGACTTCGGCGTGGCGCACGTGGTTAGCGGCGACTCGCTCACGCGCACGGGGGACGTGGTCGGCACGCTGGCCTACATGGCGCCCGAGCAGGCCGAGGGCGCTCGCGTCACGCCCGCCGGCGACGTCTACTCGCTCGCCCTCACCCTCTACGAGTCCTGGACCGGCACGAATCCGGTGCGCGCGGGCGGCCCGGCCGCGACGGCGCGCCGGCTGGGACGGCCGCTGCCGTCGCTCGCGGCGATGCGCCGGGACCTGCCG
Organism: Thermoleophilaceae bacterium; assembly: GCA_035633575.1. GTDB lineage: Bacteria > Actinomycetota > Thermoleophilia > Solirubrobacterales > Thermoleophilaceae > JACVRW01. Next base: position 396 of record DASQER010000008.1, on the reverse strand, counting down.
CTGGAGCTCTGCGACGCGATCGACGATGCGCTCGACGTCGACCCGGCCCGCCGCCCGGACCCTTCCCGGCTGCGCGCCGAGCTGCGCGCCGCCGAGTCCGGGCTGACGGACGAGGGCGGCCTCGTGGAGCCGGCCACGCTGCGGCGCGTCGGCCTGCCCGCCACGGGCCGGCGCCGCATCTTCTCCTGGGGCCGCCCACCCGCCGCCGAGGGGGAGCCGCAGCCGCGGGCGCTGCTCCGGCAGCGCGTGGCGGCGGGCCTCGCCGCGGGCGCCCTCGTGCTCGCGTGCCTCGAGGGCCTCGGCCCCGAGCCCTCCTTCTCCTCGCTCGCCGCCGCCGGGATGGTCGCGGCCGCCACCGCGGTGCTGCCCCGCATCGGCTGGCTGCTCGCGGTGATC
>DASQER010000007.1:0-1607 GCA_035633575.1 Thermoleophilaceae bacterium | reverse complement strand
GACGGCGGAGGCGCAGGCCGAGCTGCGAAAGGCCGTAAAGCTAGCCCCGCGCGAGCCGCTCGCGCGCCAGGAGCTGGCCCGAGCCAACCAGAGGGCGGGCGACTGGGCGGGCGCCGTCGAGGAGTACCGGGCCCTGGCCCGGATCGACCCGGCCAACCCCGAGTACCGCTACGGCCTCGGGACGAGCTACCTGCGCCTCTCCGAGCAGTCCTTGCGCGAGCTGCGCGAGGTCGCGCCGCAGTCGGCCCGCGTCCACCAGGCCGAGGCGCACGGCCTGCGCGTGCAGGGCCGGCCGGACCGCGCGCTCGCCGCGTTCGCGCGCGCTCTCGAGGCCGACCCGTCGCTCGCGGAGATCCACCTCGCGATGGCGCAGATCCACCTCGAGCAGGGCCGCACCGCCGACGCGCGCCGCGAGGCCGAGCGCGAGCTCGAGGTGGTGCCGGAGAGCGCCGGCGCGCGCGCGCTGCTCGCGCGGCTCGCGCAGCTCGAGGCGCGCCAGCCGTAGCGCGGGACGGGCCCGAACGAGGATCAGGCCGGCCCGGGCAGGTTCGCCCGAGCCGGCCTGGTCACGACCGGCGGAATCGGCCGGCCGGGCCGGCGCGGGGCCGGCCCGGCGCGGTCAGAACGCTAGAACTCGAAGCGCGCCGCGAGCTGGATGACGCGGGGGGCGGTGACGCTCCCGTTCCACATCCCGAAGTCGGCGCTGGCGACGTCGGTGTTGAAGGCGTTGCCGCCCCACTGGGTCGACCCACCGTTCCAGTTGTGCCAGTTCCAGACGTTGAACGCCTCGATGCGCAGCTGCAGGTTCGTGCCGCCGAAGAGCCGGGTGTTCTTGATGAGCGAGAGGTCCTGGTTGCGGTAGCCCGACTTGCGGTACTCGCTGATGCGGGGACCGCTGCCGTAGTTGAAGTTGAACGCGTCCGGTGAGGTGAAGGCGCTCTGGTTGAAGATCGGCTTCGCCACGTCCAGGTTGTCGAAGTCCTGCGCGAAGATGTTGCCGCTCGTCGACGGGATGCAGGCGGCCCGAAACTGACCGGGGACGTTGCAGAAGCTCGAGCGGAAGAAGAACGGGATGCCCGACGAGTAGCGGAAGATCGTCGAGACCTGCCAGCCGCCGAGAAGGGCGTTCGCGGCGCCGCCCGTGTCCATGTACTTCCTGCCCTTGCCGACCGGAATGTCCCAGACGAGGGCGGCCGACAGCACGTGGGTCACGTCGTCGGTCGCGAGCGCCCGGTTGCGGTCCTCCTCGAAGGGCGACATGGAGCCGCTCGCGGAGTTCCAGGTGAGCGCGTCGCGCTGGGTGTTGTCGGAGCCGCTCGTGTAGATGCGCCCCAGGGTGTAGGACACGAGGAAGTACGTGCCGCCTGAGAAGCGCTTCTCGAGCTTGGCCTGGAGCGAGTGGTAATCGGACGTGCCGTAGTTCTCGTTGAGCCCCTGCAGCGTCGAGCAGTACTGCGGATAGGGCAGGAGGGCCTGCGCCACCGTCGGCGCGCAGCTCGTCATCTGCTCGACCCAGCCCGCGTACGGCAGCGGCACGCCGTTGAGCGACGTCATGCCCGGCTGGAACTCGTCGTTCAGCCGGTCGCCGAGCGAGAGGAACTGCGGGT
>DASQER010000006.1:0-9362 GCA_035633575.1 Thermoleophilaceae bacterium | reverse complement strand
CGGGCTCTGGCCGTGCGCCACGCTCGGCTGGCCGGAGGCCACGCCCGAGCTGCGCGCCTTCTATCCGACGGACCTGAACTCGACTGCGCGGGACATCATCTTCCTCTGGGTGGCGCGCATGGTGATGTTCGGCAAGGAGCTCACCGAGCAGGTCCCGTTCACGGACGTGAACATCCACTCGGTGATCCAGGCGCCGGACGGGCGGCGGATGTCGAAGTCGCTCGGCACCGGCATCGACCCGTCGGACCTGATCCACGGCGGGCCGCGCCCGCCGGTGTACGAGGAGGGCGGCGAGTTCCCCGCCTACGGGGCGGATGCGCTGCGCTTCGGGCTGCTGGCGATGTCGTCCTCGCAGGACGTCCGCTTCAACGAGGAGCGCGTGAAGCAGGGGCGCGACCTCGCCAACAAGCTCTGGAACGCGGCGCGGCTGGTCCTGCTGCGGGTGTCCGACGTGGACCCGGACCCGAGCGCCGCCGGCGCGCTCGAGGACCGCTGGATCGTCTCGCGGCTCGAGCGCCTGACCGAGCGCACGACCGAGCTCTACGACGGCTTTCGCTTCTCCGCGGCGGCGCTCGAGCTGTACGGAACCTTCTGGTCCGAGCTCGCCGACTGGTACCTCGAGCTCGCCAAGCCCCGGCTGTACGAGGAGGACAACGCCAAGGTATCTGCCGTGCTCCTGTGGGCGCTCGAGCGCACATTGCGGCTGCTGCACCCGGTGATGCCGTTCGTGACCGAGGAGATCTGGTCGCTGATGCCGGGCGAGGAGCGCGGCCTGCTGGCCGCCGCCGACTTCCCGGTGGCGGACCGCGGGCGCATCGACGAGGACGCCGAGGCCGAGCTGGGGCGCATGATCGAGGCGGTCACGGTGCTCAGGCGCTACCGCGACGAGGTCGGCGCCAAGCCGAGCGCGGCCGTGCGCGGCCACCTCGCGGCCGCGGGGTACGACGCCGTGCGCGACCACGTGGCCCGCCTCGCGCGCTTCGAGTGGGTGGACGACGCCTCGGCCGACGGCGATGTGCTCGCCACCGTCCCGATCCCCGGCGGCGGCGTGCAGGTGCTGCCCTCGGAGGCCTTCGACGCCGGCGAGGTGCGGACGCGCATCGAGAAGAGGAGCGCGGACCTGCGCAAGGAGATCGAGCGGGCTGAGCAGAAGCTGGCCAACGAGCAGTTCGTGGCGAAGGCGCCGCCCGCGGTGGTGGAGGAGGAGCGGCGCAAGCTCGAGGAGTACCGCGAGGCGCTGCAGAGGCTGGAGGCATGACCTTCGAGCAGGCGGAGGAGTACCTGCTCTCACTGGAGCTGTTCGGGATGCGGTTCGGCCTTGACCGGATGCACCGGCTGATGACGGTCCTCGGACTGCCGCAGCGGCGCTTCGCGTCGATCCACGTGGTGGGGTCGAACGGCAAGTCCTCGACCGTGCGCTTCTGCGCCGCGATCCTGCAGCGCCACGGCCTGCGCACCGGCAGCTACACCTCGCCGCACCTGCGCTCGTTCCGCGAGCGGATCGAGGTCGGCGAGGAGCCGGTGTCGGAGGCCGAGTTCGCCGCGGCGGTCACGCGCGCCGCGCAGGCGGCCGAGATGGTGAACCGCACGACCGAGCCCGACGACCACGTGACCCAGTTCGAGGCGCTCACGGCGGCGGCGTACCACGAGCTGGCGCGGCGCGGGGTGGAGGTCGCCGTGGTGGAGGCCGGCCTCGGCGGGCGCTTCGACGCAACGAACGTGATCCCCTCGAAGGTGCAGGTGCTCATCTCCGTGAGCCTCGAGCACACCCGCTGGCTCGGGCCGACGCTGACCGACATCGCGACGGAGAAGCTCGACGTCGTGCACGACTACGGGACGCTCGTTGTCGGCGAGCTCGACGCGGAGGCGAAGGCTGTGGCCGAGCGCGTGGCGGCCGAGCGTCACGCGAAGCTCAAGGCCGCCGGCGACCTCGAAATGCCGCTCGGCGCGGCCGGCCGCTTCCAGCGCGGGAACTTCGGGCTCGCCGCCGCCGCGGCCGAGGCGTTCCTCGGACGGCCGCTGGAGCACGGGGCACTGAGGAGTGCGGCGGCCGAGACGGTCGTGGCGGGCCGGCTCGAGACGGTGGCCGAGCGGCCGCTGACGCTGCACGACGGCGCGCACAACCCCTCGGGCGCCCACGCGTTGGCCGCCTCCCTCCCAGACGTGCTCGGCGAGCGCCGCCCGCGAGTCGCCGTGATCGGGGTGCTCGAGGACAAGGACGCCTCGGCCATGCTCGAGACCCTGCTGCCGCACTTCGACCGCGTGGTGTTCACCCGCCCGTCGAACCCGCGCTCGCTGTCGCCGGGGACGCTCGTGACGCTGGCCGAGAAGCTCGCCGGGCCGCCGGCCGAGACCGTGGCCGAGCCGTGCGCCGCTCTCACGCGCGCGCGCGAGCTGGCCGGCCCGGAGGGCGCGGTGCTCGCCACCGGCTCGATCTACCTGGTCGCCGACCTCGTGCGCGAGGCCGCGGACACCCGGGCCTCGACGCTCTAGTGCACAGGATCTCCGCGGTCCTCTTTGACCTGGACGGCGTGCTCGTGGAGTCCGCAAAGGCCACGGAGCGTGCGTGGCTGGACTGGGCCGCGACGAATGGGATCGACGAGTCCGCGCTGCGCTCCGCGATGCACGGCGTGCGCTCGGCGGACGTGATCCGCGCCCTCCGGCCCGCCCTGGACGCCGCTGTCGAGTCCGAGTGGGTCGAGCGGCGCCAGGCCGAGGACACCGCGGGGCTGCGGGCCGTCGGGATCGAGCCGCCTGCCGTGATGGTGTTCGCCGGCGACGTGGCGCGCGGCAAGCCGGACCCGGAGGGCTACCTCACGGCCGCGCGCCGCCTCGGCGTGGAGCCCGCCGAGGCACTCGTCGTCGAGGACGCCCCGCCGGGCATCGAGGCGGGCCGCGCGGCGGGGATGGCGACCGTTGCGGTGACGAGCACGCACTCGCGCGAGGAGCTCGGCGCGGCCGACGCTGTGCTGGGGTCGCTCGAGGAGCTGCCCGAGCTGCTGGCGGCTCGCTTCGATGCGGCTGCGGTGCTTCAACGACAGCATTGAAGGGGGTCCTTCCGGACTTGGACATCCATGTCAACGCAACGTCCGGATACACCCCTTCGCCGCTGCTGTAGGCGCCGGTTTTCCGCCGACGTATGGGAGGATTCGGCCCGATGGACGGCGACGGACCACGCTTCGGCGCGATGATCGGCTTGGTCGCCGTGGCGGTGGCCACGGTGATCCTGGTGTTCTTCGGGATCGGCTACGCGCTCGGACGGCTCTTCCTGTAGGCGGCGTGGTTACACTCGCCCCTTCAATGGGCCTCCTCGCCATGTTCGGCATCGAAAACAGCGGGCTGGCGCTGGCCGTCAACCTGCTGCTGCTGTTCCTCGTCGTGATCTGGCTGGCGCTGGTCTACTGGACCTACAGCGACGCTCGGCGCCGGATCGCCGACCCCATGCTGGTGGCCTGCGCCACCGCCGCCTCGCTGTTCCCGTTCGTCGGGACCGTCGTCTACCTGATCGTGCGGCCGCCCGAGTACCTCGACGACGTGCGCGAGCGCGAGCTCGAGATCGCCGCCGCCCAGGAGCGGCTCGCGAACCTGGAGCACCAGCACTGCCAGTACTGCGGCTTCGAGGTCGAGAAGGCGTTCCTGCGCTGCCCCAGCTGCCTGCGCCGGCTCAAGGAGCCGTGCAGCGTCTGCGGCAAGCCGCTCGACCCGCGCTGGAAGATCTGCCCCTACTGCGAGGCCGAGGTCGGCCAGCCGGCGGAGGGCCGCCGGGCCCGTCCGCGGCGCGCGACGACCGCGGTGCCCCCGCGCCCGTCCGCGGCGCGACCCGCGCAATCCACCCACCAGGGCCTTCCGCCCGACGGCACTGTGGAGCGGCCCGCCAGGGCGGGCCGCGACCGCCCGCAGTCCGCGGGTTAGTAGTCACCCCACCGGGAAGGAGAAGCAATGGACCGGACCCTGATCCTGGTGAAGCCGGACGCGTTCGAGCGCGGCCTCACCGGCGAGATCGTCGCCCGCCTCGAGCGCAAGGGCCTGAGGATCGCCGCGATGAAGCACATGACCGTGGACCGCGAGCTGGCCGAGCAGCACTACGCCGAGCACAGCGAGCGGCCCTTCTTCGGCGAGCTCGTGGACTTCATCACCGGCGGCCCGCTCGTCGCGATGGTCCTCGAGGGTCACGAGGCGGTGAAGGCGGCGCGCCAGGCGATCGGCGCGACCAACCCGATCGAGGCCGCCCCGGGCTCGATCCGCGGCGACTTCGGCCTCGAGGTGCAGACCAACCTCGTGCACGGATCGGACTCGCCCGAGTCCGCGGCCCGCGAGACCTCGCTGTTCTTCCCCGAGCTTGGGAGCTGAGCCGCTGATCCTGGCCTCCGGATCGCCCCAGCGGCGGGCGATCCTGGAGCAGCTGGGCGTGCCCTTCCGCGTCGAGGCGCCGGAGGTCGAGGAGCTGACCGACGGCGACCCGCGCGAGCTGGTGCTCGAGAACGCGCTCCGCAAGCTGCGCGCCGTGCCGGGCGAGCTCGTGCTGGGCGTGGACAGCATGGTCGTCTGGGACGGCCGCGCCCACGGCAAGCCGGCCGACGCCGCCGAGGCGGAGCGCTTCCTGCGCAAGCTGTCCGGACGCTGGCACGAGGTGATGGGGGCGATCGCGCTGCGCGAGGGCGGGCAGGAGCGCACTGACGTGGCGGTCACGCGCGTGCGCTTCCGCGACCTGGGCCGGGCCGACATCGAGCGCTACCTCGCGAGCGGCGAATGGCGCGAGCGCGCCGGCGGCTACGCCATCCAGGGGCTGGGTGCGATGCTGGTCGAGGAGGTCCAGGGCGACTACTTGAACGTCGTGGGGCTGCCCGTGCCGGCCCTGCTGCGCCTCGCGCCGGAGCTCTTGCACGCGTAGTTGGGGTCCCGGCAGTCGGCTAGACTGCGGGGCGCCTTGCCGGGCGCGGCCCGGGCGTCAGGCCCCTACTGGCGCCGGAACCCACTTCCTGCCGCCCCGGCGCCTATCCTCACCATCCAAGCGCGAATGGGCTTCTTCAGCTACCTCACCGGTATGGGCGGTCGTGACATGGCCGTCGATCTCGGGACCGCCAACACGCTCGTCTACGTGCGGGGCCGCGGAATCGTGCTCTCCGAGCCATCCGTGGTCGCGATCGACTCGCGCACCGGCGAGGTGCACGCGGTCGGAATCGAGGCGAAGCGCATGCTCGGCCGGACCCCCGGGACGATCCAGGCCATCCGCCCCCTGAAGGACGGCGTGATCGCGGACTTCGACGTGACCGAGCAAATGCTGCGCCACTTCATCCAGAAGGTGCACCAGAACCGCTGGGCGCACCCGCGCGTGGTGGTATGCGTGCCGTCCGGGGTGACCGGCGTCGAGAAGCGCGCGGTCGAGGAGGCCTGCCTGAGCGCCGGCGCGCGCCAGGCCTACCTGATCGAGGAGCCCATGGCGGCCGCCATCGGCGCCGGGCTGCCCGTGGGGGAGCCGACGGGGAACATGGTCGTCGACATCGGCGGAGGCACGAGCGAGGTGGCGGTGATCTCGCTCGGCGGCATCGTCGTGTCGCAGTCGATCCGCATCGGCGGCGACGAGCTCGACGAGGCGATCATCAACTACGTCAAGCGCGAGTACAAGCTGATGATCGGGCAGCAGACCTCGGAGGAGGTCAAGCTCGAGATCGGCTCGGCCTTCCCGCTCGCGGAGGAGGTGCAGGCAGAGATCCGCGGCCGCGACCTCGTCTCCGGCCTGCCCAAGACGATCGTGCTCACGAGCGAAGAGGTCCGGATGGCGCTCGAGGAGACGCTCCAGGCGATCATCGACGCGGTCAAGGAGACCCTCGACCGCACGCCGCCGGAGCTGGCCTCGGACATCATGGACCGCGGAATCATGCTCGCCGGAGGCGGCGCGCTCCTCCAGGGGCTCGACGACCGCCTGCGCGACGAGACCCAGATGCCGGCGCACCTGGCCGAGTCCCCGCTCACGTGCGTGGCGGTGGGGTCCGGCCGCAGCCTCGAGGAGTTCGAGGCCATCCACCGCAGCAACAAGAATTCCCGAAACAGCCGGCGGCGGTAGTCCCGCCGCGCGGAGGGCGCTAGGCGTGTACGACACGAAGGTGGTCCGCAGGCGGCGGGCGGCGCTCGCCGTCTTCGTGGCCCTGTCGATAGCGATCCTGACCGCCTACTTCGGCGAGTCGGGCGGCGGCTTCTTCCACGCGCTGCAGCGCGGCGCCCAGGAGGCCTTCGCGCCGATCGAGACCGGCGCGAGCCGCGCGCTCAAGCCCGTGCGCGACCTGTTCGGCTGGGCGGGGGATACCTTCGACGCCAAGGACGAGAACAAGGAGCTCAAGCGCGAGGTCGCGCGGCTGCGCTCGGCGCTCGCGGACGCGCAGACCGCGCAGCGCGACGCTACACAGCTGAAGGGGCTCGTGGGGCTCCGGCAGGAGGAGGGCTTTCCGCGCGGCACCGAGCCGGTGACGGCCCGCGTGATCGCCCGCTCGCCCACGGTCTGGTACTCGAGCATCAAGATCGACAAGGGCTCGAGCGACGGCGTGAAGGTCGACCAGCCGGTGCTCGCCGCCGGCAGCGATCCCGACGGCGGCGAGGTCGGCGGGCTGGCCGGCAAGGTCACGAGCGTGACCGGCGGCACGGCGGAGGTCACCCTGATCACCGACGCCTCGATCGGCGTGGGTGCGCAGGTGATGCCGGCGGGCGCCACGGGCGTCGTGCGGCCCGCGGTGGGCAATCCGCGCGACCTGCTCATGGAGTTCGTGGAGGGCGGGCGCGTGACCGAGGACACGACGGTGGTCACGTCCGGGTTCACGATCGCGAAGGGGGAGTCGCTGTTCCCGCGCGGCATCCCGATCGGGCGCGTGACCGACGTGAACCTCGACGAGGTCGAGATCTATCAGCGCGTGCACCTGAAGCCGTTCGCGGACCTCAAGTCGATCGACATCGTGCAGGTGCTGACGCGCCGGGCGCGCGGTGCCCAGACGGCGGGGGTGATCGGGCCGTGATCCTCTCCCCGGGCGCCGTCCTGCGCGTGGGCCTGCTGCTGCTGCTCGCGGTCGTGCTGCAGCTCTCGGCGCTCAGCCAGCTGAGCATCCTCGGCGGCCACGCCGACGTCGTCGTGCTCGTGGTGGCCGCCGTCGCGTACTACGGCGGATCGGTGTCCGGCTGCGCCACGGGCTTCGCCGCCGGCTTCCTGCTCGACCTCGCCAGCGGCGCCACGATGGGCGTCTCCTCGCTCGTGCTGACCGCGGTCGGCTACGGCGTCGGGCGCTTCCGCGAGGTGCGCGACCCGAGCCACGGGCTGCTCCCGCTGGCCGTCGGCGCCGCCGCCAGCGGCGGCTTCGTGGTGGCGTTCGCCGCCGTGTCCTTCATGCTTGACGTGGGCGCCAGCGTCAGCGCGCTGGTGATCCGCGACGCGATCGTGACCGTCCTGCTCAATGCGCTGCTCGCCCTGCCGGTGTTCACCGGCGCCCGCAGGCTGCTGCGCCCCGTTCTCCGAGTGGACCCGCTCGAGGTGCGCCGCCGGCGCCGCCCGCCGCGCGAGACCGGCCCGCTCGGGCTAAGAGGGCTCGAGGTCTAAGCCCATGTACCTCGACAACGAGCGCCGCCCGACCCTCACGCCGCAGCTCGCGTTCCGCATCGCCGTCATCGGCGGCGTGGCGCTCGTGATGTTCGCCCTCATCTTCTTCCGGCTCTGGTACCTCCAGGTGCTCTCGGGCGACAGGTACGCGGCCGAGGCCCAGAACAACCGCGTGCGCGAGATCAAGGTGCAGGCGCCGCGCGGCGAGATCGTCGACCGCCACGGGCAGCCGCTGGTCGAGAACCGCAACTCGCTGTCGATCAAGCTGACCCCCGACAAGCTTCCCGAGGAGAGGGCCGAGCGCCGCGAGGTCTACCGGCGCCTGGCCAAGCTGCTCCACCTGAATCCCCGCAGGCTCGAGAAGCGGGTCGAGGGCGAGCTGGACGCGCTGCCCTTCGCGAAGCCGACGGTCAAGCAGGACGTGGACAGCCGGCTCGTCGCCTACGTGCTCGAGCGCCAGGCCCAGTTCCCCGGCGTCGAGCCCGAGAGCGAGTTCCTGCGCAGGTACCCGCACCACGAGGTCGGCGCTCACCTCTTCGGGCAGGTCGGCGAGGTGAACCCGAAGCAGCTGAAGGACCAGCGCTACAGCGGCGTCGAGGGGGGGGACCGGATCGGCCAGGCCGGGATCGAAGCGGAGTACGACCGCTTCCTGCGCGGGCGCAACGGCGCCGCACGCGTGGAGGTGGACGCCCTGGGCAGCCTCACGAAGACGCTGAGGAAGCACCAGCCCGTGCAGGGCAGCCAGCTGCGCCTGTCCCTGGACCTGAACGCGCAGCGCGCCGGTGAGGAGGCGCTCTCGGGCGGCACCGGCAAGGGCGCCTTCGCCGTCATGAACGTCCAGAACGGCGAGGTGCTCGCGCTCGGCTCGCGCCCGTCGTTCGACCCGAACATCTTCACCAAGCCGCTCAGCCAGAAGCGGCTCGACCAGCTGGGCTCGGAGGAGCTCGGCAAGCCGCTCTTCAACCGTGCGATTCAGGGCGGCTATCCCACCGGCTCGACCTTCAAGCTCATCACGGCCACGGCTGCGCTGGAGAGCGGGCATATCACGCCGGACACCGTGCTGAACGACCCCGGCTCGCTCACGATCGGGGGCGTGACCTTCGAGAACGCCGGCAAGGCCGTGCACGGGGCGCTGGCGCTCCGCCAGGCGCTCACGGTCTCGAGCGACGTGTTCTTCTACCAGCTAGGCCGCGACATGAACGAGAAGGGCATGCCGCTCCAGCACTGGGCGCGCCGGCTCGGTATCGGCCACCCGACGGGTATCGACCTACCCGGGGAGGCGTCCGGCAGGGTCCCGACCCCGGAGTGGCGGAGAAGGTGGTTCGAGCAGGGCCTCACCGACCGGCCCTGGTCGGTGGGAGACAACATCAACCTCTCGGTCGGGCAGGGCGACCTGATGTCGAACCCGCTCCAGATGGCCGTGGCCTACGCGGCGGTCGCCAACGGCGGGCGCGTGCTGCGACCGCGGCTCGGGCTGCGCATCGAGGACGCCTCGGGCAGGGCGCTTCAGCAGCTCGACGCGCCGACCGCCAGGCGGCTGAAGATCCCCCAGTCCGACCGGGACGCGATCATGGAGGGCCTCTACGGTGCCGCGAACGAGCCCGGCGGCACCTCGACGCCCGTCTTCGAGGGCTTTCCCATCCCGGTCGCCGGCAAGACCGGCACCGCCGAGCACATCGGCAGGCCCGACCAGTCCTGGTATGTCGCCCTGGCCCCGTATCCGGACCCGAAGTACGTGGTCGCGGTGACCGACGAGGCGGGCGGCTTCGGCGCCGACACGGCC
>DASQER010000005.1:0-1530 GCA_035633575.1 Thermoleophilaceae bacterium | reverse complement strand
CCATCCACGCCGCCTTCAACACCGTCGCCATGCTCTCGCTCGTACCGCTCCCCGCCGTCCTGATCGGCTCGATGGTGGTCCTCGCCTGCCTGCTGGCGCCGCTGAAGGCCGGGCGCTGGCCGAGCCCGGTGCCGGCGTGAGACGCCCTGTGTCAACCCCCAAGGGCCTGGAGTCGGCGGAGGTTGCCGTGCCGGTAGGGGTCGTAGGGGGCTTTGTCGTGCCAGCAGCGCCAGAGCACGAGCATCCAGGCGCGGCCGAGTGTTCTGCAGGCGTGGGGGTGGTCTTGGCCGCGCGCGAGCGCGCGGCGATAGACGTCGCCTGCCCAGGGGTGCCATTTGCGCGTGGAGTCGCTGAGGACGCCGACGTGGGCGCGCAGGCGCTTGTCGCAGGCCCAGCGGAACGCGGCGTTGCGGCGCTTGCCGGACTCGATCGCCACTGGCGCCTGGCCGGCGTCGGCGCAGAGCGTTTGAGCGGTGGGGTAGCGGGCGCGGTTGTCGCCGATCTCGGCGAGCAACCCGGCGGCGGTGACCGCCGATTTGGGGTCTTTGAAGAACGACAGGAAGATCTGGCCGTCGGGGTGGGCTCTGACTGCGCCCCTGATCTGGCTGGTCAGCTCGGAGATCTGCTCGACGAGCGGTCGCAGCGCCGCCGCCAGCGCGAGCACCGCCGCGCGCCGTGCCTCGGCCTCGCCATCGCCGATCACCGCGCTCGGGGCGCCGCGCAGGCGCCCGAGCAGCTCCTCCACCGGACGCCGGCCGCAGTAGCCGTGGCGGTCGAGGAACCCGCGCAGGCGTGCGCGGCCCAGCCCGCGCGCGTCTGTCGGGGCGGGGTAGCGGGCGAGGAAGGCGAGCGCGATCGGGGAGTCGACATCGGCGAAGATCGCCGCGGCGCCGGGCCAGCAGGCGTCGAGCTGGGCGCGCAGCTGGTTGGCGAGCGAGACTCGCGCCTCGACGAGGTCCTCGCGGGTGCGGCACAGCGCGCGCAGGGCGAGCGTCTCATCGCCCGACGGGCACAGCGCGGGGAAGCGGTGGCGGTCGGTGCGGGCGAGCTCGCACAAGACGAAGGCATCGAAGCGATCGGACTTGCCCGCCGCCGCGCGGAAGCGGTCCCTAGCCGCCTTCACCTGGTTGGGATGGATCGCCAGCACGCAGATCCCGGCGTCGAGCAGGCGCCCGACCAAGACGCCCTCGGGACGCTCGATCGCCACGCACTGCACCTGACACTCGACCAGCAGGCTGGTCAGCGCGGCGATGCCGGCCTCGGTGTGGTCAAAGCGCCGCTCGGCCAGCGGCTCGCCGCTGGCCGCATCGGCGATCAGCACGTCATGCCAATCGGCAGCCCAGTCGATCCCGCAGATTGCGGCCATGTGAGGTCCTCCTCGGTCGAGGTCTTCTTCGAAACGGCCGACCGGGAGGTACCGTTGCGAGTGCTCATAGGCAGGCGCTCTAAGGCGCGACGCCCTGTCGTCGCTTCTGGTGCCTCACACCGCCGGGAGGCGCATGTCTCACGCGGGCCGTCTACGCGGCAAGC
>DASQER010000004.1:0-2730 GCA_035633575.1 Thermoleophilaceae bacterium | reverse complement strand
TGTTCTGGGACCAGTACGACAACGCACAGCGCGTCCACGAGACCGGGTTCGGGCAGCGGCTCGCGTCCTACGCGTTCGAGGACGAGGAGTTCCTCGGCGCTGTCGAGCGGCTGCTCGCCGACGAGCCGCTCGCCCAGCGGATGGGACAGATCAGCGCGAAGCTGAGGGCGGCGCCCGGCCGCATCAAGGGCGCGGACCTGATCGAGCGGCTGGTGCGCGCCTCGTGAGCTTCGAGGACTCGCTCTGGCACCACACCGCCGGAGAGTCGTTCACCCCCCGGCCCCCGCTGCCCGGCGACATCGACGTCGACGTGGCGATCGTGGGGGCCGGCTACACCGGCCTCTGGACCGCGTACTACCTGCACCGGCTCGACCCGTCGCTGCGCATCGCGATCGTCGAGCGCGAGATCGCCGGATTCGGGGCCTCGGGCCGCAACGGGGGCTGGTGCTCGGCGCTGTTTCCGCCGTCGTCCAAGAGCATCGCGCGCAGGCACGGCCGCGACGCGGCGGTGGCGGTGCGCCGGGCGATGCACGACGCCCTCGTCGAGGTCGGGCGGGTCGCCGAGGCGGAGGGCCTGGACATCCACTACGCGCGCGGCGGCACGATCGAGCTCGCCCGCAACGAGGCGCAGCTCGCACGCGCGCGTGAGGAGGTGGAGGAAGAGCGCCGCCTGACCGGCCCGATCGAGCAGCTCGAGCTGCTCTCGAAGGAGGAGGCCAAGGGGCTGGCGCACGCGACCAACGTGCTCGGCGGCACGTACACGCCGCACTGCGCGGCCATCCACCCGCTGCGCCTCGTCCGCGGCCTCGCGTCGTGCGTCGAGGGCCGCGGCGTGTCGATCTTCGAGGGCACGACGGCGTCTGAGATCCAGCCGGGCGCGGTGGCCACCGACCACGGCACGGTCCGCGGTGAGATCGTCGTCCGGGCCACCGAGGGCTACACCTCCGGCCTGCGCGGCCAGCGGCGGCGCCTCGTCCCGCTCTACTCGCTGATGATCGCGACGGAGCCGCTCCCCGCCGCCGTCTGGGACGAGATCGGGCTGCGCCGGCGCGAGACCTTCGCCGACCTCCGTCACCTGCGCATCTACGGCCAGCGCACCGCCGACGACCGCTTCGCCTTCGGAGGCCGGGGGGCGCCGTACCACTTCGGATCGAGGACCAAGCGGGCGTTCGACAGCCACCAGCGAGTCCACACCGCGCTCCGCGGCGTGCTGGTGGACCTCTTTCCGCCCGTCAAGGACTACGAGGTCACGCACGAGTGGGGCGGCGCGGTCGGGGTGCCGCGCGACTGGCACGCGTCGGTGGGCGTGGACCGCCGCAAGGGGCTCGCCTGGGCCGGCGGCTACGTGGGCGATGGAGTCGCGACCGCGAACCTCGCCGGCCGCACGCTGGCGCAGCTGATCGCGGGCGAGGAGAGCGAGCTGACGCAACTGCCCTGGGTGGGCCACCGCTCGCGCTCCTGGGAGCCCGAGCCGCTGCGCTGGCTCGGGGTGAACGGCGGCCGCCTGCTGATGACGAGCGCAGACCGCATGGAGAACCGCACCGGCAGGCCCGCCCAGAGGGCAAAGGCCTTCACGCGGTTCATGGGCTACTGAGGAAGGCCCGGCAGCTCGAGCCAACGCGAGAACAGCGTGCGGGCGTGGGCCGTCATCTCCTCGCGGCGCGCATCGAACGCCTCGAGCAGCTCATCGAGCGCGCCCGGGCCGCGGACCTGCTCGAGTGCCCGCGCATAGCTCGGCACGGCGGCCCACTCGGCCGCCATGTCGCTCGTGACCTCGAGGTGGAACTGGACGGCGTAAGCCACGGGCCCGACGCGGAAGGCCTGGTTCGCGTAGGCCGGAGAGCTCGCGAGCCCGACCGCGCCCGCCGGCAGGTCGAAGCTGTCGCTGTGCCACTGGAGCGTTGGAAAGGCCCCGGGCAGGTGACCCAGCACCGGATCGTCTCGGCCGGCGTCCGTGAGCTCCACGTCGAGCACACCGACCTCGGGCGTCTCTCCTGTGTAGACGCCTGCCCCAAGGCTCGCGGCGAGCAGCTGGCTGCCGAGGCAGGCGCCGAAGAAGGGCAGCCCCGCGCGCACGGCATCGCCGATGCAGCGCCTCTCCGCCACCAGCCACGGGTTGTCCGCGTCGTCGCACGCTCCCATCGGCCCGCCCATGACCACCATCCGGTCGAACTCGCGCCAGTCGGGCAGCGGCTCACCCTCGTCGAGCTCGACCCGGTGCAGCCGAATCCCGCACTCGCGCATGACGTCCTCGTAGACGCCCGGCGGCTCGCAGGCGATGTGCTGAAGGACCAGGATCGCCGGACCGTCGCTCACGCGGCCGATCGTAACCGCGACAGGGGGAGCGCGGCGAGGCCGCCGCCCAGCTCGAGCGCGACCGGCGCCCGACCCCGGACTCATCGGTGCGATGAGTTCCGGACGCGACATCGGTCTAATCTGCTGACGGCATGGCTACCCCCTCCAAGAGCCCGATGATGCACGGTCCGCGGAGGTTCCCGATCCCCGGGTCTTCGAGCACTTCGGCCTCCCGGGCCGGCTGGACTGAGAGAGGAGCCGGGAGTGTTCGCCAACACCACAAAGGAGACCGCATGGGACAGCCAGTAGTGCACTTCGAGATCATCGGACAGGACGGGGAGAAGCTGAGGAGCTACTACTCCGAGCTGTTCGGTTGGCAGATGGACGCGAACAACCCGATGAACTACGGGATCGTCCAGCGTGAGGGCAACACCA
>DASQER010000003.1:0-3003 GCA_035633575.1 Thermoleophilaceae bacterium | reverse complement strand
GCTCGACGACCTCACCGTGCAGGTGGCGCTCGTGCGGCCGGGGCCGATCATCGGCGGGGCGGTGCACCCCTACATCGAGCGGCGCAAGGCGCTGCGCGCGGACCCGGGCTACGCGGTGCCCTACGAGCACCCCTCGCTCGAGCCGGTGCTGCGCGACACGCTCGGCACGATCGTCTTCCAGGACCAGGTGCTCGAGGTGGCGATGGCCTTCGCGGGCTTCAGCGTCGGGGAGGCGGAGGGCCTGCGGCGGGCGATGAGCCGGAGGCGCTCGGAGGCGGCGATCCGCGCCTACGAGGAGAAGTTCCTCGCGGGGGCGGCGGAGCGCGGAGCCTCACGGGCGACGGCCGAGACCGTCTGGAACCAGATCGTCGGCTTCTCCGGCTTCGGCTTCCCCAAGGCGCACTCGGCGGCCTTCGGGCTGCTCGCCTACCAGTCCACCTGGCTGCGGGTGCACTACCACCCGGAGTTCCTGTGCGCGCTCCTGAACGAGCAGCCGATGGGCTTCTACCCGCCGGACACGCTGGTGCACGAGGCGCAGCGGCGCGGGGTGGAGGTGCTGCCGCCGTGCGTGTTGCGAAGCGGGGCGGAGTGCGGGGTGGAGGGAACCGATCGCTGCGCCGCGGGCACCGCCCGCCGGCTTGCGCCAAACGCCGTGCGCATGGGCCTCGGCTACGTGGGCGGAGTGCGCGAGGCCGAGGTGCGCGCGATGGCCGCCGAGCGGCAGCGGGGCGGGGGATGGCGCTCGCTCGGCGACCTCGCCGGGCGCTCCGGCGCCTCCGCCGAGACGCTCGGGCGGCTCGCCTGGGCGGGCGCCTGCGACGCGCTCGTGGACGGGGACGAGGAGGGCAAGCGCAGGCGGGCGCTGTGGATGCTGGGCGTCGCGGTGCCCGGCACGCAGGTCCCGGAGGGCACCCAGCTAGCGCTGCCGCTGGAGCCCATGTACGGGCCGGAGCTGCGCGCGCTGGGCGCTTGGGAGCGGATGCTGGCGGACTACGGGTCCACCGGCGTGACGCTGCGCGAGCACCCGCTCGAGCTGATGCGCCCCGGGCTGCCGGGGGACCTGCGCACGAGCGAGGAGCTCGAGCGCCACCCGCATGGGCGGCGGGTCCGGGTGGCGGGCCTCGTGGTGGCGCGCCAGCGTCCGGCCACCGCCAAGGGCGTCACCTTCATGCTGCTCGAGGACGAGCACGGGACCATCAACCTGATCGTCTCCCCGCCGGTCCACGACCGCTTCCGGCTGGCGGTGCGCTCGGAGCCGCTGGTGCTGGCCTCGGGCCGCCTCGAGCGGCGCGAGGGCACGGCGAACGTGATCGTGGACAGGATCGAGCGCCTCGAGCGCCCGGACCTGCCGAGCGCGAAGGTCAAGCACATCGAGCCCAGACGGGTGTGGAGCAGCGAGTCGGGCGACCTGAGCGCCGTCCTGCCCGCCGCGCACAGCTTCGGACGGCGCGGCTGAGGCAACATCCAGGGGGATGGCAGGTCGAATCCTCGTCGGCACCTCGAGCTGGGCGGACCCCGGCTTCGTGAAGGAGTGGTACCCGCCGACGCTGCCGGCGAAGGAGCGGCTGGCCTGGTACGCGCAGCGCTTCGAGATGGTCGAGCTCAACTCGAGCTTCTACGCGATCCCCGACCGCAGCACGGTCCACGGCTGGGTCGAGGTCACGCCGCCCGGCTTCACCTTCGACGTGAAGGCCCACCGGGCGCTCTCGCGCCACGCCGCCCCGCTCGAGTCGCTGCCTCCCGACCTGCGGGAGTTACATCGCACCCCAGAATTGGAGCGCGCCCTGGCCGAACGCCTTGTCGAAGAGACTGCGCCGCTCAGGGAGGCCGACAAGCTTGGCACCTACCTACTTCAGCTCACCCCGGCGTTCTCGCCGAAGCGCCACGAGCTCGATGAGTTGGACCGGTTGGTCGAAATCCTCGGACCGCACGGTTTGGCCGTGGAGCTGCGCAACCGCAACTGGGTCGACGATGAGCGGAGCGAACGCACCCTTGACTGGTTCTCAGATCGCGGCGTGGCGTTCGTGGGCGTGGACGCTCCGCCGGGCGACAACTTCCAGATCATGCCGCCGCTTGATGCGGTCACCAACCCGTCGATCGCGTACCTGCGCGCCCACGGCCGCAACACCGAGGGTTACCTGACCGGCAAGTCGGTGGCCGAGCGCTTCGCGTGGCAGTACTCCGACGAGGAACTTGAAGAGATCGCCGAGCGGGCGCAGAGCATGGCCGAGCAGGCGGGGGCGGTGCACGTGGCGTTCAACAACAACCGCGGAGACGATGCTCCGACGGCGGCCCAGCGCTTCCGTGCCCTGTTGGGGCAGGCGCCACCCGAGCCGCGGAATCAGCAGCTCGAGCTCTAGGCCCGCCGGAGCTCGAACCAGACCCGGTTGGTGGGCCCGTCGTGGGAGACGCCCCAGCTCTGGGCAAGGCGGTCGACCAGGAAGAGGCCCCAGCCTGTGTCCTGGTCGCCGGCCCGTTCGGCCGTGTCGGCGTCGAAGCCCGGCCCGTCGTCCGACACCTCGGCCAGCACGACGGACTTGCCGATCGCGACACGCAGCATCAGCGAGTCGGCGCTGGTGTGGCGGACGCTGTTCGTGACCAGCTCGGTCACGAGCAGCCGCAGGGTCTCCATCAGCTGCGGGTCGAGGTCCGCGTGCAGCTTGGAGACGGCGCGGCGCGCCTGCAGCGCCGCCTCGGGTCCGCTGCCGAGTCGCATCCGGAGCCCTTCCCGGCGCGGCCGCTCGGTGCCGCGGGAACGAGCCCCGGTACGGGCGTCGGTGGCCATTGCTTCCCGATCTACCCGGGCCATGACGAGCCCCAACGTGTAAAAGGCAGGTTCCGCCAGACTTGGGCGAGAATACTTCGCTAGAAACCTACATGTGCCGGTTCACGACGCCGATCCGCAGGGGGTTCTCCGCATCCGGGCGGCCAACCCGTCGCCCCTCACGCTCGACGGCACGAACACCTACGTGGTGGGCCGCTGGGTCGTCGATCCCGGCCCGG
>DASQER010000002.1:0-5120 GCA_035633575.1 Thermoleophilaceae bacterium | reverse complement strand
CGAGGTTGCCCTATGAGCTCCTACGACCGCATCGCTGAGCTTCCGCTCGAGGTCGAGTCGCTCAGCTTCGAGGGGCGCGAGCTGGAGCTGTCACCCGAGTTCGTTCGCACCACCACGCTGATCGAGCTGCGCGGGCCCGGGGGCGGGACGGGCGTAGGGGAGGACGTGGTCTACGACGGGCTCGACCACGCGAACCTCCAGGCGGAGGGCGGGTCGATAGACCTCGCCGGCTCGTACACGCTCGACTCGTTCTCACAGCGGCTCGACGTGGTCGAGCTCTGGCCCAGCCCGCCGGTGCGAGGCGACGTCTCGCGCGACTACCGCCGCTGGGCCTTCGAGTCGGCCGCGCTCGATCTGGCGCTGGCCCAGGCGGGACGCTCGCTCGCCGACGTGCTCGAGCGTGAGCCGCGGCCGGTCAACTTCGTCGTCTCGATGCGGCTGGGCGCTTGGGAGCAGAAGGAGCCGGAGAAGGCGGACCGCGTCCTGCGCCTGCTCGAGCGCTACCCCGGCACGAAGCTGAAGCTAGACCCCACCAATAACTGGACCCAGGCACTGGTGGACGAGCTGGTCGCCACAGGCGCGGTGGACTCACTCGACTTGAAGGGCCAGTACAAGGGCACGCCCGTGGACGTGGAGACCGACCCGGAGCTCTACCGGATGGTGATCGAGGCCTTCCCGCACGCGTGGATCGAGGACCCGGACGTGACCGGCGAGACGCGCCCGATCCTCGAGGCGGTCAGCGACCGGGTCACCTGGGACGCGCCGATCCACTCGGTGGCCGACGTCCTGGAGCGCCCCTGGAAGCCGCGCATGGTGAACATCAAGCCGTCGCGCTTCGGTCCGCTCAGCAGGTTGTTCGAGATGTACGACTGGTGCGAGCGGGAGGGGGTACAGGCATACGGCGGCGGCCAGACCGAGCTCGGTCCGGGCCGCGGCCACATCCAGTACCTCGCCTCGCTGTTCCACCCCGACACCCCGAACGACACGGCGCCCTCCGGCTACAACGAGCCCCAGCTCTCCGACGGCCTCCCCACGAGTCCGCTCGAGCCACGCATCGCGCCGGCCGGCTTCCGCTGGCAGCAGTGATCGAGGCACTGCCCCTCCATCCCGGGGCGCAGACCGCTCTGGCCATCGCGGAGCGGATCGCCAAGTTCCTCGGCGAGGCAGAGCGCTCGCTCGACCTGGCTCTCTACGACGTCCGCATCCCGGGCGAGCCGGGCGACCTGGTGGCGGACGCGCTGCGCGACGCGGCCGCGCGCGGCGTGCAGGTGCGGATCGCCTACAACGCCGACTACCCCGAGCGGCTCACCTTCCCGCCGCCGCCGAGCACGAGGCCCGAGCTGCTCGAGGCGATGCCGTTCCCCACCTGCGGCATCCCCGGCATCCCGGACCTGATGCACCACAAGTACGTGGTGCGCGACGAGGAGGCGGTCTGGACCGGCTCGACCAACTGGACCACGGACTCGTGGACCCTCCAGGAGAACGTGATCGTGACCGCGGAGAGCCCCGAGCTGGCCGCCGAGTTCGCTCGGAACTTCGAGGAGCTCTGGAGCACCCGGGACGTCGACCGAAGCGGCCACCAGGACCCGCGCCCGGTGGACGTGGGCGGGCGCGAGGCGCGGGCCTGGTTCACGCCCGGCCACGGCGAGGAGCTCTCGCACCGGATCGGCCAGGCGATCGGCCGGGCGAAGCGGCGTGTGCGCATAGCGTCGCCGGTGATCACGGCCGGCGCGGTGATGGGCACGCTCGCGGAGGTGGCCGCCGAGAACCGCGTGGACCTGCGCGGCGTGCTGGACCGCACGCAGATGGAGGGGGTCGTGTACCAGTGGCGCACGAACGGCCGCTCGGCCTGGAAGATCCCGATCCTGGCCTCCGTGCTGGAGCACGCCGACTTCAAGGGCAAGCGCTCCACCCAGTACTCGCCTGAGACGCCCCACGACTTCATGCACGCGAAGGTCACCGTGGCCGACGACACCGTCTTCGCCGGCTCGTTCAACCTGTCGCGCTCGGGCGAGATGAACGCCGAGAACGTCGTGGAGGTGCACGACCCCGAGCTCGCGGAGCGCCTCGCCGGCTTCATCGACGAGGTGCGCGAGCGCTACGAGGCTATGCCCGCGCCTGACGGTGGGCGGCCGACATGAGCAGGTCGCGCACCTCGAACGGGTCGTCCGTGAGCGTGAGCAGCTCGACGTCGCTGGGCGAGATCTTCCCCTCCGAGACCATCCGCTCGGAGAGCCAGTCCACGAGCCCGCGCCAGTAGCCGCTCCCGACCAGCACCACCGGGAACTCCGTGATCTTCCCGGTCTGGATCAGCGTGAGCGCCTCGAACAGCTCGTCCATGGTGCCGAACCCGCCGGGGAAGACGACGAAGCCGCTCGCGTAGCGGATGAACATGATCTTGCGCGCGAAGAAGTAGTGGAACTCGAGCGCGATGTCGCAGAAGGGGTTGCCGTCCTGCTCGAACGGCAGCTCGATGTTGAGCCCGATCGACAGCGCGCCGCCGTCCTTGCCCCCGCGGTTCGACGCCTCCATGATGCCCGGCCCGCCGCCGGTGATGATCGCGAGGCCGCTCTCGGCCACGAGGCGCGCGGTCTCGCGGGCGAGCAGATACTCGGGATGGTCCGGGGGAGTGCGCGCCGACCCGAAGAAGGAGGCCGCGGCGCCCACTCCCGAGAGCGCGTCGAAGCCCACCCGCAGCTCGTCCATGATCCGCTCGAGCCGGTCGTCGTCGGTGAGGGTCGAGCGGACCGCCGCCTCCTGCGCGGCGATGATCTCCTCATCGAGGGTGCGGGGCTCGCGGGGCATGGCCATGGAGGCTAGATGGCCGGCGTCCACATCACGCCGGCCATCCAGGTTCCCCCTTCCCCCCCGGGAAAGTACAAATTTGCACTACCCGCTGGGGGCTGAACCTATGCGTCTACAGCGCGAGCGAGAGCGGCTGCTCGAGCAGCTCCTTGATGCGCGCCAGGAACTTGGCGCCGTCGGCGCCGTAGAGGATGCGGTGGTCGCAGACCATGGTGAGCGTCATCTGGTCGCGCGCCACGACCCTGCCCTTGTCGTCCACGGCGGGCTTCTTGTCGAGCTTGCCGACCGTCAGGATCGCCGCCTGCGGCGGGTTGATGATCGCCGTGAACTGCTCGATCCCGAACATCCCGAGGTTCGAGACCGTGAAGGTGCCGCCCGACAGCTCCGGCGGGGTCACGGTCTTCTCCTTGACCTTCTCGATCACCTCGCGTGCGTCGCGTGCGATCTGGCCGAGCGACTTCTTGTCGGCGTCGAAGACAGTCGGCACCACGAGCGCGTCCTGGGCGGCCACCGCGAAGCCGATGTTCACCTTGTCGTAGAGCTCGAACTTGCCGTCGCGGTAGGCGCCGTTCACGCGCGGGAACTCCCGCAGCGCGTTGGCGGCCGCCTTCACGACCATGTCGTTGAAGGAGGGCACGGAGTCCGAGATCTCCTTCAGGCGCTCGCGCAGCTCGACGGCGGGGGTCATGTCCACGGTGAGCGCGATCGAGAAGTCGGGCGCGGTCGCCTTCGACTCGGCCATGCGCCGCGAGACCGTCTGCTGGAGCCGCGTGAGCTCCTTGATCTCCACCTCGCCCTTGGCGCCGGCCTCGCCGCGCTGCGGCTCCGCCTTGGCCTCCTTCTTCTCCTCGCGCTTCTTGGGCTTCTCCTTCTTCTCGGCCGGCGCGGCCTCCTCGGCCGGCTCGGCCGGCTCGGCCTTAGCCTCCGCCTTCGCCCCGCCGCCGTTCTCGGCGGCCGCCTGCACGTCGGCCTTCACGATCCGCCCGCCCGGGCCGGTGCCCTCTAGCTCGGCGAGCTCCACGCCGAGGTCGCGCGCCATGCGCCGCGCCACGGGCGATGCCTTCACGCGCCCGTCGCCGTTCCCGCCGGACGGGCGCTCGCTGGTCGCGGTGCCCGCGGCCGCCTGGGTCTCGCCGCCGCCGCCCTCGGCGCCGGCCACGGCGGCCTCGCCCTCGGCCTCCGCCTCGCCGTCGCCGTCGGCCTCCGCCTGCGCCGGCTCCTCGGCCTCTTCCTCGGCGCCCTCGTCCTCGCCGGCGCCTTCCTCCTTGTCGCTGTCCTCGGCTTCGTCCTCGCCGCCGTCGTCGGCTTCCTCCTGGCCGCTCTCCTCGGCCTCGTCCTCGCCGCCGCTGGACTTCGCCTCGCCGGCCTCGCCGATGCGCGCGATCACCTCGCCGATCGGCAGCGTGTCGCCCTCCTGGGCCACGATCTCGACCAGCACGCCGTCGGAGTCGGCGTCGTAGGTCATGTTGGCCTTGTCCGTCTCGATCTCCACGAGCGGCTCGCCGCGCTTGACCTCGCCGCCCTCCTCCACCAGCCACTTGAGGACGGTGCCCTCCTCCATCGAGTCCGACAGGCGGGGCATAGTGACGTCGCTGGCCATGCTCCTCCTTACAGGTCCCGGAAGGTGGCGAGCACTGCGTGCACCACGTGTTCCTCGTGCGGGAACGCTGCCTGCTCGAGCGGCTTCGAATAGGGCATCGGGACGTCCGCGCCGGTCACGCGCTGAACCGGAGCGTCGAGCCAGTCGAAGGCCTGCTCCTGGATCAGCGCCGCGAGGTTCGCGCCCACGCCTCCGTGCGGCCAGCCCTCCTCCACGATCACCGCGCGGTTGGTCTTCTTGACCGACTCCAGGATCGTGTCCAGGTCGAGCGGTCGCAGCGTGCGGGGATCGATCACCTCAGCATCGATGTCGTGCTCGTCCGCGAGCACTTCCGCCGCCTTGCCGGCGGTTATTGCCATGCGCGAGATCGCGATGATGGTCACATCGTCGCCCTCGCGTCGGATGGCGGCCTCGCCGAAGCGCATCGGGCCGCCGTTCTCGGGCACCTCGCCGCGTTGTCCGTAGAGAGTCTCGTGCTCGATGAAGACCACCGGGTTGTCGTCCCGGATGGCCGCCTTGAGCAGGCCCTTGGCGTCCGCCGGCGTGCTCGGCGCGGCCACCAGCAGGCCGGGCACGTGCAGGAAGTAGGCCTCGAAGCAGTGCGAGTGCGTCGGGCCGAGCTGGTGCCCCGAGCCCTGCGGCATGCGGATCACCATCGGCACCTTCGCCTGGCCGCCGAACATGTAGTGGATCGCGGCCGCGTGGTTCACGATCT
>DASQER010000001.1:0-10459 GCA_035633575.1 Thermoleophilaceae bacterium | reverse complement strand
ACCGGCCGGGGAGGTGTGCGCCGGGCGCCTCGGCGAGGCGGGGCTCGAGGTGGCGATCGTGGAGCCGCACCTGATCGGCGGCGAGTGCTCCTTCTACGCGTGCATGCCCTCGAAAGCCCTGCTGCGCCCAGGCGAGCTGCTCGCGGAGGTGCGCCGCATTCCGGGGGTGCGCGAGGCGGTGATCGGCGAGCTCGACGGGGACGCCGTCCTGAAGCGCCGCGACGAGATCGTCCACGGGCTCGACGACTCGCACATGCTGCCCTGGCTCGAGGAGCGCGGCGTGACCGTCGTCCGCGCGCCCGGGCGACTGGACGGCGAGCGCCGGGTGCGGGCGGGCGACGAGACGCTCGTTGCGCGCAGGGCCGTGGTGGTCGCCACCGGCACGGCGCCGCTGATCCCGCCCATCGACGGCCTGCGCGAGGCGAAGCCCTGGACCAACCGCGAGGCGACCACCGCGAAGCAGGTGCCCGAGCGGCTCGTGATCCTCGGCGGCGGCGTGGTCGGGGTCGAGATGGCCCAGGCGTACCGCTCGCTGGGCGCGCAGGTGTCGCTGATCGAGAGGGGCGACCGGCTGATACCGCGTGAGGAGCCCTTCGCAAGCGAGCACGTGGAGCAGGCGCTCCGCGAGCGCGGCGTGGCCGTGCAGCTTGGCGTGCAGGCCGTGGCCGTGCGCGCCGAGGACGGCGAGGTCACGGTCGAGCTCGACTCCGGCGGCCCGGTGCGCGGCGACGAGCTGCTCGTGGCGATCGGCCGCCGCCACAACACGGACGACATCGGCCTCGGCAGCATCGGGCTCGAGCCCGGCAAGCCGATCGAGGTGGACGACTCGATGCGCGCCGAGGACTGGCTCTACGCGATCGGCGACGTGAACGGCCGGGCGCTGCTCACGCACATGGGCAAGTACCAAGCGCGGATCGCCGCCGACGTGATCCTGGGTCACCCGAGCGCCTGCCTGCCCTCCACCGCCGACGGCGCTCGCTCGCCGCGGGTGATCTTCACGGACCCGCACGTCGCGGCCGTGGGCTACACGCTGGACGCCGCGCAGCAGGACGGCCTGAACGTGCGGGCGGTGGACGTGCCGACCCAGGGCAACGCCGGCGCCAGCTTCTACGGGCGCGACTCCACCAGGGGCACCACGCGGCTCGTGGTGGACGAGGACCGGAGCATCGTGGTCGGCGCCACCTTCACCGGCCCGGAGGTGGCGGAGTTCCTGCACGCCGCGACGATCGCGGTCGTGGGGGAGGTGCCGCTCGAGCGCCTCTTCCACGCCGTCCCCGCGTTCCCGACCCGTAGCGAGGT
Organism: Thermoleophilaceae bacterium; assembly: GCA_035633575.1. Lineage (GTDB taxonomy): Bacteria > Actinomycetota > Thermoleophilia > Solirubrobacterales > Thermoleophilaceae > JACVRW01. The sequence continues at coordinate 9,160 of DASQER010000001.1, read as the reverse complement.
GTGGCTCTACCTGCTCGAGGAGCTGGGCATCGCGGGGCCCTGCGCGACCCCTTGAACGAGCAGCGCGCCGCCGAGGTGCTCCGGCGTGTCCGCTCTGTCCCCGAGGGCCATGTGACCACCTACGGCGACCTCTGCCCCGGCGCGCCGCGCTTCGCCGGGTCCGTGCTTGCCGCCTGCACGGACGAGGGCGTCCCCTGGCAGCGCATCGTGCGGGCCGACGGCTCGCTCGCGAAGGGCGAGCGCCAGCGGCGGCTGCTCGCCGCTGAGGGCGTCCCCTTCCGCGGGGAGCGCGTGGACATGCGCGACGCCTGGGTGCCCGTGGCGTAGTAGAACTCGCCACGTGCCGCACGAGACTGTTGGCTACGAGGTCCGCGACGACGGCGTCGCGACCATCGCGCTCGATCAGCCGGACACCCGCAACGCGCTCTCGAATGAGCTGCTCACCGACCTGACCGCGGCGTTCGAGCTGGCCCGCGCCGACGACGGGGTGCGCTGCGTGGTCCTCACGTCCACGCACGAGAAGGTCTTCTCGGCCGGCGGCAGCCTCGACCAGTTCGCCGCCGACGTGCCGATCGTGCACAAGCACTTCGGCACCGAGCGCTTCCCACGCCTGTTCAGGACCATCATGGAGCTCGGCAAGCCCAGCATCTGTGCCGCCAACGGGCACGTGCTCGCCGGGGCGCTCGGCGTCGCGCTCGCGTGCGACCTGATCGTCGCCAAGGACACGGCCACCTTCGGGACGCCGGAGATCGACGTGGGCGTGTTCCCGTTCATGATCATGTCGCTCATCTACCGCAACGTGCCGCGCAAGAAGGCGAACGAGATGCTCCTGCTCGGCGAGCGCATGTCGGCGGAGGAGGCGCGCGAGGCGGGCATCGTGAACCGCGTCGTGGCGGACGGGGAGTTCGAGGCGGCGGTGTACGAGTGGGCGACGAAGCTCGCGTCGAAGTCGCCGGTGCTGATGAAGCTCGGCAAGGACGCCATGTACCGCCAGCTCGACATGCCCTTCGAGGACGCGCTCGACTTCCTGCGCTCCCAGCTCTCGCTCGCCTTCACCACCGAGGACATCCAGGAGGGCGTGAAGGCGTTCTTCGAGAAGCGCGAGCCGCACTGGACCGGACGCTGAGCCCGTGGCCGTCTCGCTGATAGCGCTGCGCTGCCGCACGGCCGACCGCTCCCCGGGCGCGCCGCGCGGGGTCGAGATCCTCGCGCCCCTGCTGGCCCACGCGCTCGGCGTGGAGCCGCGCTTCATCGGCAGCGCCGACGAGCCGCGCGAGACCCGCTACGACGAGGACCTGCGCGACTCGCGCGGCTGTCTGCTCGAGGCGGGCGGCCAGATCGACGACGCGCTCGCCGCGGGGGACACGCCGGTGCTGCTCGCGGCGGACTGCTCCGTCGCCGTGACGACGCTGCCCGCGGTGATCCGCAACCGTCCCGAGGCGCGCATCCTCTGGCTCGACGCCCACGGCGACTACAACACGCCCGACACCTCGGGCAGCGGCTACCTCGGCGGCATGTGCCTGGCGGCCGCGACGGGCGAGTGGGACGCGGGCCTGGGGGAGCCCGTGCCCGCCGAGCGCGTGGTGCTGGCGGGCATTCGGGACCTCGACCCGGGTGAGCGCGTGCTGCTCGAGCGCGGCTCGGCGACGGTGATCGGCGCGAGCACGATCGAGACGCTCGTCGCGGCCAAGAACGCGCTCGACGGAGCGCCCGTGTTCGTGCACCTCGACCTCGACGTGCTCGACCCCGAGCACTTCCCGGCCGCGGTGCCCGCGCCCGGCGGCCTTCACCCCGACAAGCTGTACGACCTGCTCGACTCGGTGCTCGAGGACTCGGAGCTCGTGGGCCTCGAGGTGACGGCCTTCGAGGCGCCGGAGCACGAGCAGGAGCGGATCGCGGCCACGGAGACCGCCATCCACGTGCTCGAGCCGTTCCTTGACCATCTGGCGGGCGATCAGTCAAAGTAGGAAGTAGGACTTCCTACTTATGGCCGACCGCGCAGCAGCAGACACCCTCGTAGCCCGGCCGCCGCTGCGCTCGCTCGTCGACGACCTGCACGAGCGGCGCGAGCAGGCGAAGCTCGGCGGTGGCGAGGAGAAGATCGCCCGCCAGCACGAGCAGGGCAAGCTCACCGCGCGCGAGCGGCTCGCGCTCCTGATCGACGATGGGACCTTCACGGAGCTCGGCATCCACGGGCGCCCGCACTTCGCGCAGCGCGCCATGGAGGGCAAGGAGGCGCCCGCCGACGGCGTGATCACCGGCTACGGGAAGCTGGACGGGCGGCTCGTGGCCGTCGCCGCCTACGACTTCACCGTCATGGCGGGCTCGATGGGCATGACCGGCGAGCTGAAGGTCTCGCGCCTGCGCGAGCTGGCCCTGACCAAGCGCATCCCGATGATCTGGCTGCTCGACTCGGCCGGCGCGCGCATCCAGGAGGCGGCCGGCTCGCTCTTCGCCGGCTCGGGCCACCTCTTCCGCGAGGAGGTGATCATGAGCGGCGTCGTCCCGCAGGTGGCCGCGCTCATGGGGCCCTGCGCGGCCGGCACGGCGTACATCCCCGGCCTGGCCGACTTCGTGCCGATGGTGAAGGGCCGCGGCTCGATGGCGCTCGCCGGGCCGCACCTCACGAAGGCGGTCACCGGCGAGGACGTGACCCAGGAGGAGCTCGGCGGCTCGCGCATCCACACGCGCGTGTCCGGCGTCGGCGACCTCGAGGTGGGCTCCGACGAGGAGTGCATCGAGGCGGTCCGGAGCTACCTCTCCTTCTTCCCGCAGAACTGCGAGCAGGCGCCGCCGAAGCGCGAGGCCTCCGATCCGGTCGAGCGCATGGACGAGGAGCTGCTCGACGTGCTGCCCGACTCGCCGCGCAAGCCCTACGACATGTACGACGTGATCCGGCGCATCGTCGACGACGGGGAGTGGTTCGACCTCAAGCCGCGCTGGGCGCGCACGATCATCACCTGCCTCGCGCGGATGGGCGGCCGGCCGGTCGGCATCGTCGCGAACCAGCCGAAGCACCTGGGCGGCATCCTCGAGAACGACTCCGCCGACAAGGCGGCGCGCTTCGTGAACCTGTGCGATGCCTACGGCATCCCGCTGCTGTTCCTGATGGACGTGCCGGGCTTCATGGTCGGCACCAAGGTCGAGCAGGCGGGGATCATCCGGCACGGCGCGAAGATGCTCTACGCGGTCTCGCGCGCCACCGTGCCGAAGATCACCGTCGTGATCCGCAAGGCGTACGGCGCCGGCTACTACGTGATGAACGGCCGCGCCTACGAGCCCGACCTGATCGTCGCCTGGCCGAGCGCCGAGATCTCGGTGATGGGCCCCGAGGGCGCGGTGAACATCATCTTCCGCAAGCAGATCGAGGCGGCCGAGGACCCCGACGCCACGCGCGCGGAGATGATCGAGGGGATCCGCAGGACCATCGACCCCTACATCGCGGCGGGCAACGCGATGATCGACGACATCATCGACCCGCGCGAGACGCGCCCGACGGTGATCCGCGCGCTCGAGATGGCGGAGACGAAGCGGGTGGAGCGTCCCTGGAGGAAGCACGGCGTGATGCCGGTCTGACCGCCGATGAGCTCCGCGCCTGGCTGGAAGAGCATCACGACAGCGAGAGCGAACTCGTCGTCGTCCTGCACAAGAAGGGGTCCGGCAAGCCCAGCATGACCTGGTCCGAGGCCGTTGACCAAGCGCTCTGCTTCGGCTGGATCGACGGCGTGCGGCGGGGCCACGACGAGGACAGCTACACGATCCGCTTCACGCCGCGGAAGCCGAGGAGCACGTGGAGCACCGTCAATGTGGCGAAGGTCGAGGAGCTCAAGAAGAAGGGGCTGATGCGGCCCGCCGGCCTCGCGGCGTACGAGCGGCGCACCGACGACAACACCGGCGTCTACTCGTTCGAGCGCAACGGGAACGCGGTGCTGCCGCCGGAGTACGAGGAGCGCCTGCGCGCGAATGCGCCGGCCGCGGAGTACTTCGACTCGCGCCCGCCCTGGTACCGGCGCACGGCCATCCACCTGGTGATCAGCGCCAAGCGCGAGGAGACGCGCCTGCGCCGCCTCGAGCAGCTGATCGAGGACTCCGCCGCGGGCCGGGACATAAAGCAGTTGCGCCGATGAGCCGCTTCGAGGACCCCTGCATCGTCACCTGCTCGATCTCGGGCGCCGTGGCGAACCGCGACCAGTGCCCCGCGATCCCGTACACGCCCGAGGAGTACGCGGCTGAGGCCAAGCGGGCGGTCGACGAGGGCTGCTCGATGATTCACATCCACGCGCGCACGCCGGACGGCGTCCCCAGCTACGAGGTCGAGGACTTCCGCGCGATCACCGAGGCGATCGTCGGCACGGTCGAAGACGTGGTCATCAACTACTCGACCGGCGCGATCGGCGTTCCGATCGAGAAGCGGATCGCGTATCTGCGCGAGCTGCGCCCTGACGTCGCCGCGCTGAACATGGGCTCGATGAACTACGCGAAGTACTCGGCGAAGCGCAAGGACTTCGTCTTCAAGACGGTGTTCGAGAACTCGTTCGACACGATCATCGAGTTCGTCACGGCGATGAACGAGCTCGGCATCAGGCCCGAGCACGAGTGCTTCGACTCCGGACACGTGGCGAACCTCGACCCGCTGATCGACATGGGGCTGCTCTCCGGGCCGCTGCAGGTGTCCTGCGTGATGGGCGTGACCGGCGGCATCAGGCCCACGCCGAGGAACCTCGCGCACATGTCCGAGCAGGTGCCCGGCGGCGCCGAGGGACCGAACAACTGGGGCGTGATCGGGATCAGCCGCGGGCAGTGGCGGCTCGTGTCCAGCGCCGCCGCGCTCGGCGGCAACGTGCGCGTGGGGCTCGAGGACAACTTCTACCTCCCGGACGGCGAGATGGCGCGCTCGAACGGCGACCTGATCGCGAAGGCGCGCCAGATGGTCGAGGACGTGGGCCGGCGCGCGGCCACGGTGGAGGAGGCGCGCGGGCTGCTCGGCACGCCGCGGCGGATCGAGGCATGAGCGCCCTCTCGGACATCCGTGTGCTCGACCTCTCGCGCCTGCTCCCCGGCGGGTTCTGCTCGCTGCTGCTCGCCGACTTCGGCGCGGACGTGCTGAAGGTCGAGGACACCGGGATGGGGGACTACATCCGCTGGTCCCCACCCTTCCACGAGGGCGCTGACGACTCCGCGAAGTCGGCGCTCTTCCTCTCGCTCAACCGCGGCAAGCGCTCGATCCGGCTGAACCTGAAGGAGGAGGCCGGGCGCGAGGTCCTGCTGAAGCTGGTGCGCGAGTCGGACGTGCTGCTCGAGTCGTTCCGGCCCGGGGTGATGGAGCGGCTCGGCGTCGGGTACGAGCGGCTGCGCCAGGAGAACCCCGGGCTCGTGTACTGCGCGATCAGCGGCTACGGGCAGGACGGCCCGTACACGGCGCGCTCCGGTCACGACATGAACTACCTCGGGCTGAACGGCCTGCTCGGTCTCACCGGGGACGCCGACGGACCGCCCGTCCAGTCCGCCGGGCAGATCGCCGACCTCGGCGGCGGCGGGCTGATGGCCGCGTTCGGGATCCTGGCGGCGCTGCGCGAGCGCGACCGCTCGGGGCAGGGCCAGCTGGTGGACGTGTCGATGTTCGACGGCTCGCTGTCGTGGCTCGCGATGGTGGCGGCCAAGTACCTCGCCGACGGCGCAGTGCCGCGGCGCGGCGAGCTCGAGCTCTCGGGAGGGCTCGTCTGCTACCGGCCGTACGCCTGCAGGGACGGCTGGGTCACGCTCGGGGCCCTCGAGCCGAAGTTCTGGCAGGGGTGGTGCCGGGGCGTGGGGCGCGAGGACCTGATCGAGAAGCAGTTCGAGCGGCCGGGCTCGGACGCCCACGCGGAGGTGGAGCGCATCTTCCTCGAGCGCACTCGCGATGAGTGGCAGCAGTTCGCCTCGGAGCACGATTGCTGCTTGGAGCCGGTGCTCGGCCTGGACGAGGCGCTCGATTCCGAGCTCGTGCGCGCACGCGAGATGGTGGTGGAGCTCGAGCAGCCGGGCGCCGAGGCGCCGGTGCGGCTGCTCGGCGTGCCGGTCAAGCTGTCGAGGACGCCGGGCGCGCCGGCGGGCCCGGGCCCGGCGCTCGGCGAGCACACCCACGAGGTGCTGGCCTCGCTCGGGTACTCCGAGGAGGAGATCGGCGCCCTGCTCGAGTCCGGCGCGGCGGCGGGATCCGCGCGCGGGCCGCAGGGCTCGTTCCTCGGATGAACGAGAACGGCCTGCTCAAGATGAAGGAGCTGGCCGAGGCCAGCGGGGTCAGCGCGGGCACGATCAAGCACTACCTGCGCGAGGGCCTGCTGCCGGAGCCGGTCAAGACCTCGCGCAACATGGCCTACTACCCGCCCGACTTCGTCGAGCGCATCAGGCTGATCAAGCAGCTCCAGGAGGAGCGCTTCATGCCGCTGAAGGTGATCAGGTCGATGCTCGACGAGGAGCCCGAGCGCGCGCGGGCGCTCGTCGAGCTGGAGGACCGCATCCTCGAGCGGGCGATCGCCGGCGAGCAGGCGCGCGTCTCGGCCGCCGAGCTGCGGCGCCGCTGCGACCTGCCCCAGGAGGTGCTCGACCGCCTCGCGGAGCTGGAGGTGCTCACCCCGAACAGCCGCGGCTACGGCCCGCGCGACGTGGAGATCGTGGAGGCGATCAGCCGCTTCCGCGCGGGCGGGTACGACGAGCGCATCGGCTTCACCGTCTACGACACGCTGCGCTACAAGCGAGCGCTCGAGGAGCTGGTGAAGGAGGAGGTCCAGGTGCTGATGGACCGCCTGGCCGGTGAGCTGGAGCCCGACCGCGCCGCCGACCTGATCGCCGCCGGCGCCGAGCCGCTGAACGATCTGATGGCCGCGCTGCACCAGAAGGCGCTCGTGGCAGAACTGCGCCGCCAGCAGGCCGCGCGGGGCTGAGCGCGGCCCCGCGCCTCAGTGCGTGATCACGGTCCGGATGCCCTCCTGGCGCTCCATCGCCTCGAAGGCGTCGTTCACCTCGTCGAGCGCCACGCGGCGGGTCACGAGCGAGTCGAGGTCGAGGTCGCCGGACATGTAGCTGTCCACGAGCTCGGGAACGCGGTCGCGGCCCTTGGCTCCGCCGAAGGAGGCGCCCGCGACGCGGCGGCCGGTGATCAGGTAGCGCGGCACCACCTCGAGCAGCTCGCCCTTGCCCGCCACGCCGGCGATGGTGCAGAGGCCCCAGCCCATGCGCGCCGATTCGACCGCCTGGCGCATCACGGCCACGAGGCCGGTGGCCTCGAAGGTGTAGTCGGCTCCGAAGCCGCCGGTCATCTCGAGGATCTGCTCGACGGTGTCAGGTCCGCCCACCAGGGTCTCGGTGGCGCCCTGCCGGCGGGCGTGCTCGAGACGCTCCTCGGAGAGGTCGATGGCGATGATCCGCTCAGCGCCCGCGAGCCGCGCGCCCGCCACGGCGCCGAGTCCCACGAGGCCGGCGCCGAAGACCGCGCACGTCGAGCCGGGTTCGACCTTGGCGATGTAGAGCGCCGCGCCGATGCCGGTGGTGGCGCCGCAGGCGAGCGTGCAGATCACGTCGAGCGGGGCCTCGGGGTCGACCTTCGCGAGCGCGATCTCGGGCATCACGGTCGCCTCGGCGAACGTGCTCGTGCCCATGAAGTGGCGGATGTCCTCGCTGTCGCGGTGCAGGCGGGTGGTGCCGTCGGGGAGGTAGCCCTGGTTCTGCTTCTCGCGGATGGCGAGGCAGAGGTTCGTCTTGTCGGAGACGCAGTGGATGCACTCCCGGCACTGGGGCGAGAAGAGCGTGACCACGTGGTCGCCGGGCGCGACGGTCGTCACGCCCTCGCCGACCTCCTCGACCGCGCCCGCGCCCTCGTGGCCGAGAACGGTCGGCGCGTAGCCGGACGGGTCAGCGCCGCTGGCGGTGTAGAGGTCCGTGTGGCAGACGCCGCACGCCGCGAGGCGCACGAGCACCTCGCCCGCTCCCGGCCCGTCCAGCTCCACGTCCTGGACGACGAGCGGCTTGGCGAACTCCTCCAGAACGGCGGCGCGAATCCTCATGGCGGGTGACCCTAACGCGCGGCGAGGGGCCGGATTCCGGGCCGGCGGCCGGCCACGCTCACCGTCCGGTTCCACGACGGCGAGCCGGGCGCGGCGGGGACGACGGTCATGTCGGGATGGCGGACCCAGGTCGGGACGTAGCGGATGCCCCGCGCGCGTACGCGACGGCCCGGCCGCACGACGAAGTCGATCAGCGCGATCAGCCCGTCCTGCGCCCCGGCCGCGCAGCAGCCCGGCGTCTGGTTCGAGATCAGGTTCCCCTCCCCGAAGACGACCGGCTTTCCGTTCACGCGCCGGATCGGCTGGACCACGTGCGCGTGCTGCCCGACGATCGCGTCGATGGCCGGCGAGCGCGTGAGCCGGCGGGCGAGCGCCCGCTGCTGCGGCGTCACGGCCTGGACGTACTCGGTGCCCCAGTGCAGGTTCACGATCACGATCCGCGCCCCGCGCCCGCGCGCCCGCCGGGCGTCGGCGAGGATGGGGCCGGGCGAGGCCCAGTTCACCGTCCAGGGGTGCGGCACGGCTTGGCCGTTGGAGACCGCGGTGTACGACAGGAAGGCCACCGGCACGCCGCTCGCGCGCAGCATCGTGGTGCGACTGCGCTCGCGCGGCGAGCGCGCCGTGCCGCTGGTCCTCACCCCGGCGCCGCGGAGCGCGCGCAGCGTGGTGGCGACCCCGTACTCGCCGGCGTCGAGCGAGTGGTTCGAGGCTGTGCTGCAGGCGTCCCAGCCCACGCGCCGGATCGAGCGCGCGAGGTCCGGCGGCGTGCGGAAGCTTGGGTAGCCCTGCACCGGTCCGGGCACGAGCGGCGTCTCCACGTGGCAGAGCGCGAGGTCGGCACCCGCGATGCGGCGCCTGACGGGGCGGAAGAGCGGCGCGAAGTCGTAGACCCGCCCGCCGCCGAGCGCGAGCGCGCGCTGCGCGACGGGCGTGTGGATCAGCAGGTCACCTGAGGCGGCGACCGTGAGGCGCACCGGCTCGGCGGGCGCCGCAGCGGGCGCGCACGCCGGGACGGCCAGGCCGATGAGAGCTGCGGCGAGCCACGTGACTAGCTCCTTCACCACCACACATCATGGACCTCCATCACGCCGTACCCCTCGGCGAGGCGCAGGCCCCCG